>CAZVHN010000296.1:0-7500 GCA_964626895.1 uncultured Chloracidobacterium sp.
GGCGGCGGCACGAGCGACACTTCTTCGGCGAGAATTGGCGCATCAAAGATACGCGTAGGCTGTCCTCCTTCGAGAGGAAAGATTGCCAGTTTGAGCGGTGAATTTGGTTGTTCTTCCCGATAGAGGGAGGCCAGCGAATTGCCCTCGGGCGAGAAAGCCGCAGTGGCGGTATATTTATCGGTGATCTGCTGAGGAGCTCCGCCATCAATCGAAATGCGCCAAATCGTCGGCTTGCCTGCGCCCAGCAGCGTGTAAACGACCCATTTGCCGTCCGGCGAACATTGTGGATTGTCTTCGCCGCTGCCTCTGGTTAACTGTCGTGCATTGCTGCCATCGATGTCCGTGCGCCAAATGTTTGACGCTCCAGCGCGATCCGAAGCGAAGACAATGTAACGGCCATCGGGCGATACCGCAGGGTGATTGTTGATATGCGAGTTTTCTGTCAACTGCCTCTGATTCGTGCCGTCGCTATTCATCATCCAAAGGTCCAAATTGCCGCTAGCCTTCGAGGCGTAGACGATCTTTCCCTCGGGGGTCGAGGCGAGGCCGTCGCGGCCATCTATCTTGCCCGCCCCGGTGGTGATTCGGGTAGCCCGATTCGCGTCACCATTCGGCACAATCCAAACGTTCGAACTGGTCTCAGACTGCACGGTCACCAGACGATTCGAGTCGGACGTCAGACTAACTCCCGTGTAATTATTCAAGTCGTTCGTAATTCGTCGCGCTTGTCCTTCAGGGTAAGAGACGTACCAGACCTGTTGCGCATCAAGACTACCCGACTCTTGTTCCGAAGCGCCAAGAATCAAAGCACTACCATCACCTATCCAGGCCAGCTGGCCCATAAACATCCAGCTTTGAGTTCCAATCTGTTTCTGCCTGCCGCTTTCCAATGCTACACCAACAACATAGGTGGTGTAGCTGGGAACAAGACTCCCGGCGCTGCAGGCGATTGTTTTTCCATCCGGTGACCACGCCACATAACGAAAGAAGTTTGGCAACTTGCGCACGGTGAGCTTGCGTTCGCCGCCTCCGTTTGCACTGGCGGTCATCAAGGCATCTTCTCCGGTCTCCGGGAAGTTCCGAATGAAAGCCAACTGCTGCCCATTTGGCGAGAATGTAACGGCGCTTCCCACATTTGAGATCAGTCTTCGCGGGTTTCCGCCCAGCACAGGAATCTGAGAGAGGTTAGAGATGGCGCCGTTCTTTTCAGTGGCCACGTAGTAAATGAAATCGCCATCGCGCGAAAAAGTCAGTCCGGCATATTGCACGTCAGACGGCGGCACGATCTGCACATCACTGCTGGTATTGACCTGACGCACGCGCAAACTCTGCCGTCCGTTCTCGCTCGCAACATGGACCAGGTATTTGCCATCAGGCGAGATGGCCGCTTCGTCCGCAGTGCCCGTGCCTGTCAGGCGGGCGATCTTCATGGTTGGTGAAGAACTGGCAATGTTGCTGGACGAGGTCTGTGTTGTGGTCCAACGGTAAGCCACGGCCAGCACGATCGCCAGCGCCGCCAAGCCGATAACTCCCAGGACAAACGCGAGGGCTTTGGGATGAGATTTGATTTCCCCCACGAGGTATTCGGCAGTCGAGTCGGACTTCCGGACATTGATCTCCGCACTGTGCGAAGTCGAATGGGAACTTCTAGTGCCCGCCCGGCTGGCACCTATGCCCGAAGTTTGCTGTGCAGGCACAGAAGGTTGCTGAGAAATCTCGATTTCGACGTTAAGCTCCAACTCCCGGCGCAGATTCTTTAGATCCAAAGCCAACTCTTTGGCCAAGTGATATCGTTCCTCGCAATCCTTGCGCAATGCTTTGCGCACGATCCGTTGCAGTTCGGTCGGAATGTCGGGCGAATGTCGTTGCAGGGGTACGGGCTCGGTTTTCAATATCGACGCCAAAACGTCACTGCCGGTCTGTCCTTCAAAAGGAACCCGACCTGCGGCCAGTTCATAAAGCAGCACTCCCAGACTCCAGATGTCGGTTTGTTCATTTACTTCTAACCCGCGTGCCTGTTCGGGAGACATGTACTTGGCGGTGCCCATGACCTTTCCGGGATCAGTAGTCATCTGTTGCACCGTCGCCGCGCCGGAATCACTATGCAGTCCTTGAACCTCAGTCAGCTTCGCGAGACCGAAGTCGAGCACCTTTACATAGCCATCGCGTCGCACCATCACATTTTCTGGCTTAACGTCGCGATGCACGATGCCGGCCATATGGGCCGCAGCCAGCGCGGAAGCGATCTGGCTACAGATGTCCAGCACCTGTCCGATCGACATCGGCTGTTTTCCCATGAGCTCGCGCAGCGAGACGCCGTCGATGAATTCCGTAACGATAAAATCGGTGTCGCCTTCTGAGCCGATCTCGTGGATCGTGAGAATGTTCGGATGGTTCAGGGCAGATGCGGCAAAGGCTTCCTGCTTAAAGCGGCGCAGCCGTTCGGCGTCGAGTGTGAAATTCGGCGGCAGAACCTTTAGCGCAACTGGTCGCCTCAGTTGACTGTCTTGAGCAAGGTAGACCTCACCCATGCCGCCCACACCGATAAGCGAGCGGAGCTCATAACGGCCGAGACGTTTTCCGGCAGGAGTAGACATGTTTTAGCTGGAGATTTCCTGGGCTCAACGCTTTTCGCGGCCCCGCCGGGATGGTTGGCGTTGACGAAGCAATGTCTGCCTTGGCCAATTGACTTCCGCGCTGCAAAGGCAAGCTCGCGTAGTGTAACAGACAAAACGAGAATGTAGTTGAGGACAACCGGAGCAAACTAGAATTTCTCAGGTTACTATCCACTGTTATCCGCATCACTTTTCCTGGCTTTCCCCGTTCAAAGTTTCCCGAATTAAGTGCTGCTCACCGTTCACCACTCCTGCCGATGATCCGGCCCGGTTGGCAGGTGCTGTTTGACCTGCATTACTCCTCAGAGAATGGCGATTCTAGCGAATAGTGTGATTTCATCGATCGTAAGAGAAATCGGTCGGGTGGTTTGAAAACACAGGGTGGTCAAGCTTCGACCGTAGCCTGGAAAGAAAACAAAATGCGATTCGTTTTGTTTTATCCGTGCCCAAGCGGTTCCGGCTTAAAAAACTGGTGTTAAGATGCGCCAGAAAACTGAATACGGAGTTGGGAATCGGTGCGCGAAGCGTTTGCTCTTCACAATCCTAAACGTCCCTTTGGCCAATTCCATTAAGGTTCGGTTCCCGCACGGCAAGATGGGAGACGCGGAGATCGGGAGAAGAAAAGAGATGCAGAGAGGACCTGATGGGTGGTAAATTGTAGCCATGGAACGAGACGGCTAATCGGCGCGTCCTTTATTGATCAGCCTCTACGCCTTGCCTCCTAACCAAACAGCGCTTCGCCTTGAGGAAGGGGCGTATGTCTGAAAACAGGCTTGAACCACAAATGCCCTACGCAAAGCCGGAGTTGCGTGCGTCTGAGGATCAAGATTCTCAGGTGGGAGAGAATAAGGATCCCCGGGCGCCAAAAGATTCCGCGGCCAACAGCGATCAACCCATTGCAAATAACGGGGACAATGAAGTCAGGTCGTCAGCCAACTTGGACTCGGACGCCCCATTATCCGCGGTAAAGGATTTTCTCGCAGGCCGCCCGGCTGATTCGGCAATACTCGACTTAAGGCATGACGTTGTTCGGCAAGCCGTCGCTGCTCACCTCCTATTAGTAATGTCCGGCTCAAACTCAGAAGAGACCGCGGGCTCGGACCCTCGAGAGTTGCCTCTCCCGGAGGTTCCAATCAGAAACTTCGAAGAACAGGACGAGGGTCAACTAGAGAACTTTGCGACTAAACGCGAGCCGCCGGCGTTGGTTTCCCCTTCTCAACAAGATGAGCAGCAGGCCGAGCAACAACGCGCGCGGCAGCTGTTTATAGAACAGGGTTATCTTGACGAGGCCATAAATTCTCTGTGTGCTGCAGACTCTGCGGAGGCACGTGCGACAGCCGCGCGCACTCTCGGGATCGTGGGCAGCCAACGCGGAACCGCGCCGCTCATTGCAGCTCTCTTCGACGATGCGCCCGAAGTTCGTGCCGCTGCAGAGCAGGCGCTGGGTCAGATCGGCGACCCATCAGTGTCTATTGGCCCAATGAGCACAATGATCAATGGCGACATTGATTACGGGGCGCCGTATGTGGTTGGACCATCCGACGCTGAACCCGTAATTCTTGAAGAAGGCGAGTTCGCAAGCGCCGCCGCAGCTGCAGCATCTCAAGGCGAGGAACGGGAGAGTTCAAGCGAGCAGCCAATCGATGTTGTCACCGAACCGGCAGACGCGCTTCACGAATTGGACCGTATCAAGAAAGAGATCGAGGAACTGGAGCGCCGTTTGGTTGGCGCAGTGGCTGCGCGAAAGGAGGCAGAGAAAGAGGCCCTGGTTAGAGCCGAACAGGAGTCGAGCTTCAGAGCCGAAGCGGCAGCGCGCCGGCGTGAAGAGGAAGAAGCCCGAAAACGAGCGGAAGAGAAAGCAGCGCGCCGCAGATCTGAAGACGATAGGAACTTGGCAGCCGAGCAATTGGGTCGTGTACAGGCGGAGCTTGAGGCACACCGCCTTTTTGAGGAAGAGGAGCGTTTACGGCTAGAGGCCATTAGTCTCAGTCAGACGGCAGCAGAGTTGTCGCGCCAGAAGGCAGACATTGAGGCCGCGGAGATCGTGGCTTGCGCAGAAGCTCGACGTTTGGAAGCCGAGAACGCGCTGCGGGAAGCGGCAGAGCGATACCACGCAGAACTGAAACGGTTGCGCAGCGAAGAAGAAGCGTTGCACCGTGCCACTGAAGGGGCTACGGCACAGCGAATCGAAGTCGAGGCTCAGCGCGGTGAGGCCGAAACACAAGCGAGGCGGCTCGAGGGAGAGAAAAAACAACTTGCCGAGGCGATAGCCGCCCGCGATGCGGAAGCACAACGTATTCGCGAAGCCGAAGCCCAAGCCCGTGGTGAACAGGAAGAGTTGCACCAGCAAGTTGAAGCCCTGCGCCGGGTGAGTGAGGAAGTCGCAACACGTCGGGCTGAAGTGGAAGCTGAACGATTAAACGCAGTCGCCGAGGTCGAGCAGCTCGAAGAAGCGCACGAACGCATGCAGGCCGCTGAAAGAACTCGCCGGGAGGCTGAAGCGGAGCGTTTGCAGCTGGAGGCGGGACTCTCCCAACAAGTTGAGAAGGAGCAGCGCTTACTTGCAGAGATTCGACGCCGGGCAGAGGGCGAACAACGGCGTCTGGAGGAATCATCTCAGCGGCGCGGTGAGGAGCAAGACCGCCGTCGGGCGGAGTTAGAGGCGTTGCGTGAAGAAATAGCAATAGAGGCCCAGCAACGGGCCGAGAAGGAACGCCAACTCAACAGCGAGATCGAAAGCTTGCGAGCCGCTGAGCGAGAGGCGCTGACGCGTATCGGGCAGGTCGAATCTTTGCGAAACCGAGCTGAAGAAACGCATCACCTCGCTGCCGAGAAAGTGCAGAAAATTGAAGCAGAAGCACGTCGCCGGACGATGGAAGACCAGCGCGTGTTGGACAAGCTGGAGGAAACCCGCCGCAACCTTGATCTGGAAGCACACGCGCGAGCTGAACAAGAAAAGCATCTTAAAGAAGAGATCGAAGTATTGCGAAGGCTCGACAAGGAAGAGCGTAATCGGATCGCGGAAATTTGTAGTAGCCGAGCCGAAACAGAGGCCCGACTGCACCGTGAAAGGGAACGTCTCAAGGTCGAGGAAGAGGCCCTTTCCAGGGCTGAGTCGCAAATTGAGTTTTTGCTTGAGCGTCCGCACGACGCAGGGGAAGCAGCTGAGTGGTACGACGTTCCGGCCGAGAACCTGCGACCGACAAGGCAACCGGCCATTGACGACGTTCCGGTCGTGCCCACTGAGGAGTTCGCCGCATCCGCGTCCGAACAAACCCCGGTAGTCGCCGACCCCAGCGAAGTTTCCGTTTCCCCTGAGTCTGTTCCAATGGAGTTGAGGAGCGCCGATCCGTACAAACGCATGGCTGCTTTGGCCGGTTTAGCGCGGCCCGGCAATGGAGAAGCCTTTGGTCTAATTGCCGGCTGCTTTGATGATCCCTCCCGGCAAGTCCGAAATGCTGCCGCACGAGCGTTGCGAGATCGTGAACCGGACCGCACGGTCGAATCGTTCACACGGGCTATCGAAGAAGGATCTCCCGAACGTGCACGAAATATCGGTGCTGCCATCGCCGCCTCGGGCCTCGCTAGTGAGGCTTTGCAAAATCTTAGCGTCGATAGTCGCGAGGACACTTACAAAGCATTGTCTCTCCTTTTTGTCATGGCAAAGACGGGCGAGATTCAGCCGTTGATCAAGGCAATTGAAGGGCATCCCGAACCCGAAGTCTGCAGCGCTGCCATCAAGCTCCTCAATCTGAGTGGACAGTCGGACGCAGCTGAGGCGGCGCTTCGGCGGCGACGCGAGGGAGGCCGGTAAGCAAGGCGACTACTTGCAGCTCCCGCACTTAGAGATGATCAGGCTTTCTCGAGACCGGCGTATTTCTGCACAAGCTTCTTTTGACCATAACCGGGGAAAGTCACGGTCAGTTTCAGTGAATCGCCGACTCCTTCACGATGGAGGACGAGCCCCCGGCCGTACTTGGCATGACGGACGTATGAGCCGGGAGCGAACTCTGATGGAGTAGTTGATTGCGTGTCGGTGGTTAAGGGTCGCGAACCGGACGCCGGGTGCCGCTTAACCGTCGTCGCGTGTCGCGTCTCGGAGGTCGGCCGACCCATTTGCTGGTTCCGTTGCTTGAAGAACTCGGCAATTGAGTCGACGCTGTCATAGGTCTTACCGCTAAACTTCTTCCGTTCTTTCCGATAGTCCCCTTGCTCATACTCAATAGTGGAAGATCCGCGAGCGAATGAGAGCCAGGATTTGCCGAGTGACAAATCTTCCAATAGCTCGAGCGGCATCTCATTCAGGAATTGAGACGGTTCCGACGCCAACTCCTCGCCATAGACGCGACGCTTCATTGCATGCGTGACATAGAGATATCGCTCCGCGCGGGTCATGGCGACGTAGCAGAGCCGGCGTTCCTCTTCTAACTCTGCCTCATCAGTGGCCGAACGCGAGTGCGGAAAGAGCCCATCCTCCAGCCCGACGATAAAAACCAACGGGAACTCAAGACCTTTCGCCGAGTGGGCGGTCATCAGGGTGACAGGCGCGTCGCGTTTGTACTGGTCCGCGTCGGAAACAAGCGCTGAATGATCGATAAAGTCGCGCAGGCCTTCGATACCCTGTTTGTCATAATCGACTGCGGCATTGACGAGTTCCTGCAGGTTCTCAAGCCGCGCTTCCGCCTCGTCAGTGTTCTCAGACTTGAGCGCGTTCTCATAGCCGGTATCAAGAATTGCGGTCTTGACGATATCTGAAACGGGCGAGGAGGACGAAAGAGAGAGCGAGGGGGCGGCGGGAGACGGGGAGACGCGGCGACGGGGAGAAGCGGAGACAGGGAGATTGGGAGACGCGGAGACGCGGGGACGGGGAGAAGCGGAGACAGGG
>CAZVHN010000297.1:0-3344 GCA_964626895.1 uncultured Chloracidobacterium sp.
AAAGATCATTTTCCATATCTCATTTGACATTTCTCATTTGCCATTGCAAGCCGAGCCCTGACTTCAAGAGGCTATGGACGGCGGAACCTAACGATTGAACGCTCGTTGGCCTGCGGAGGTTGGACCTTGGACGTAGGAGGCCGGGGATAACTGGCACGCACAAAACCTAGCAGGTTGCCGAAATAGTGGTGAGCACAATAGAAGCGGTAAAGCGATCCACGAAGTAACACGAAGTAACACGAATTAAGGCATCCATTTCGTGAGGTTTCGTGTCGTTTCGTGGATCGTATTTGTTTTCAGTCGCCGGCTACTGGATGAGAGGCTCGGTGCGCGCGTCCGGTTCATCGCGGCGTAGCAGGTTAATTTCCGGTTCATCGACAGAAACAACTTCAACGATGTGATCCAAACATGCAATCTCATAATGTGTAAACTTCCCTGGATAATCCTCGGACCCGAATGAAGCTGCTCGGACATAATCCAGGAAACGCGATTTGGAATACACGCGGAAATACTTCCCGGTGGACTCTTCAGATTCATCTATACTTGCGTAAGACTCATTTAGAACTGCGTAAGCAATATAGCTGCCAAATATGATTTCGAATGCTTCGCACGTCTCATCAAAAACGATTGGATGAACGTCCTTTATCTTTGCCTTCCCGAGATCAAGATCGTATGTTTCGTTACTCGTTTTTGCTCCCTCAACTACTATTCTCAGGACATTGACGTCTGGCTCGCCGATTTCACTGAAGTAGAGCCATTCCTGCCGATCAATTTGTTCAATCGAAGTCATAAAGACTGGCGCTCCAACTCTCATTTAAGCCGGGCGCCGTTGGGAACCTCTTCGGTGAAGGTAGCGAGCACCGGCTTCCCTTCCTCGCCGACGGAGGCTGCGAGCAGCATGCCCTGAGATTCATAGCCGCGCATCTTGCGCGGTTTAAGGTTGGAAACTACGGCGATCTTGCGGCCAATCAACTTGTCCGGTTCGTAGTAGAGCGCGATGCCGGCGAGGATCTGGCGCGGTTTTTCTTCTCCGATATCGACGGACAAGAGTAAAAGCTTGTCAGCCTTCGGGATGCGTTCGGCGCTCAAGACCTCGCCCACGCGCAACTCCACTTTGGTGAAGTCGGTGATGTCGATCAGCCCCTCGATTGCGATTTCCTCTTCGCGTTTCGCGTTCAATGTGGACAGCGTTTCCGCTTGCCCGGGAACAGCTTCCGCTTCGGTGGCATGCTTCATAGGCGGTGAAGGTTGGGTTTCAGCGGAAGTGGCCGCGCCCGGAACAGCGTCGGCTTCGGTCGCGTGCGTGTCCGACGGGCGATCAGTCTTGATCTCGCTCATGAGTTTTCCTTTATCGATACGTGGAAACAGTGGTTTGACTTCGCCGATGCTGGTGCCTTCCTTAAGTCCGCCCCACTTGAGTTCAGCCGGGTCGATTGCGGCCAACGAATTTTTCGAGTTGCCGGCACTACCGGCGCCGCCAAGCCCGAGTTGGGCGTAGATGCCCTGCGCGGATTCCGGCATTACCGGATAAAGCAAAACACATAACCAGCGCAACGACTCGGCCGCGCGGTAGAGGACAGCGTTGAGGGTCTCGCGCTGGTTCTCATCCTTTGCCAGGTCCCACGGCTTCGCACCACTGATCATTTTGTCCACGCGCGCGACTA
The DNA here is from genome assembly GCA_964626895.1 of uncultured Chloracidobacterium sp. GTDB lineage: Bacteria > Acidobacteriota > Blastocatellia > Pyrinomonadales > Pyrinomonadaceae > PSRF01. The sequence continues at coordinate 1,665 of CAZVHN010000297.1, forward strand.
TGGACCACGCAACTTCCAACGCCCGACTGAAAGCGTAGTTCTCGAAATGCAATAGAAAGTCGTCACGTGCATGCTCCACGAACCCGGCAATGGTCGTCTCGTCAGTGTCGATACCGCTGCGCTTTGCCAGCAGCAACTTTTCCTCTGGTATACGGCCTGAAGGAACCTGACCTTCACAGTAACGGTCAATCATTGTCAGCGTGCGACTCGATAGATTTCCCAGGCCGCTGGCGAGATCACTGTTCGTGCGATCGATCAGGGCTTCGTAACCGAAGCGACCGTCCTGGCCGAATACCATCTCGCGCAGGCAGAAGTAGCGAATCGCATCGACGGAAAAGTGTTTGAGTAGAACATCCAGTTCCACGGTATTGCCCAGGGTCTTGGACATTTTGCGACCAGCCTGGTCTACCCACATGCCATGAGCAATGATTCCGCGCGGCAGCTCAACGCTCGCGGCCATCAGAAACGCGGGCCAGTAGACGGTATGAAACCGCAGGATGTCTTTGCCGACCAGGTGCAGCGCCGGCCAGAACTTTTCAAAACCCACGGCCCGCTCACGTTCTTCATTACCGTAGCCGATGGCTGTGATGTAGTTCGTGAGCGCGTCGAACCAGACATAGATTGTGTGTGCCGGATCATCCGGCACCGGAATACCCCAACCCACGGAACTTCGCAGCCGGCTAACCGAAAGGTCCTGCAGGCCACCGCGAACAAAGCTCATTACTTCGTTGCGCCGCCCTTCCGGTCGAATGAAGTCGGGCCTTGCTTCGTACAGCTCGAGCAAAGCATCGCCGTAATCTGACAGCCGAAAGAAATAACTCTCTTCTGATACACGGTCGAGCGGGGTCTCATGTATCAAACAGAGATACGAACCGTCAGAGAAGTTCACTTTATACTCATCTTCAGTCTTGTATGCGGCGCAGGGCGCGCAGAACCAACCTTCGTAGTGACCCTTGTAGATTGCCTCCCGCCCTTTGGGCGTCTTCGAGTGGGCCACCTGGCGCCAAAACTTACTCACACCCTCGGCGTGAAAAGGATGTGTGGTGCGCATGAAAATGTCGTAACCACCATGCTCCGTGTCCAGACCAAAGGCTGAAGTCATTGTGGTGAAATAACTGACTACGTAATCGGCCTGCTCCTGCGGTGTTCGACCAGCGCGCTCCGCCGCCCGTTCGATATTAATCCCGTGTTCGTCCGTGCCAGTGAGGAAGTAGGTTTCCACTCCCCGCTGCTCTTTGTGACGATGGACGCAGTCGGCCACCATCATCGTGTAGAGATGGCCCAGGTGCGGGAGGCTGTTGGCGTAGTAGATGGGTGTGGTTAGGTAGAAAGTCTTAGCCATGCGTATAGACTAAATTTACTCAGACGTTTAGACGACTATTTTCCATTTGTCATTTGTCATTGTTCCGGAGCGGACGAATATACTGAATTGGTAATTCTCAAGGGGACCAACGGGCAGCCTTGTGGAGTGCGGTGGCAAGCACAGCGCGACACCGCTTTGGATTGTTCTGCGATTAGACCCAACCAAAGCGCCGTCGACGCTTCGCTCTGCCGGCGCACTCCAAAGGTTAGACACTTTAGCTGGTCGTGGCCTTGCTGCCGTCGCAGCAAACCGACAAATGGAAAATGGAAAATCGTGAATTGTTCCGTTCCTAGTTACCCGATCATTCTCTTCCGGTG
>CAZVHN010000298.1:0-9150 GCA_964626895.1 uncultured Chloracidobacterium sp.
CATCTTTTTTGTCTACGGCATGTATAACCAATTCAATGTCGTGACGAATGTTGAGGATGTACCGCATGCGGTGTTGATTCGCGCGCTCCAGCCACTTGAAGGCATTGAATTAATGCGCCAGCGTCGTCACCGCCAGCCGGATCATAACCTCACCAATGGACCGGGCAAGCTGTGTCTAGCGATGGGAATCGACCGCAGACTCGATCGTGCAGACTTGTTGGGAAACGAGGTCTGGCTCGAAGCAGGTGAAAAGATCCTTCCTCGCAAGATCGCCTCCGGGCCGCGCATCGGGATCGATTATGCGGAAGAGTGGGTGGATAAACCCTGGCGATTCTGGGTTAAAGACAATCTATTCGTTAGCAGGTGAGCTGGCATTCAACTTTTCGAGGACGACGCAAGCTCCGTTAATTTGCAAGTCAGGAAGGCGGACCCTGTCCCCGCCCTTACGACGAATATGAGAATCGTTTAGACTAACAGCTCAATTCACTTCTAGGCTCCAAACGAGCTTCCTCACGTGGCTCGAGAATCGTCGGACCTCAATTTCACAGTCGTTACTGGCTTCAAAGCGTGAGGCGGGGACAGGGTCCGCCCTCACTGCAAATTACCGTAGGTCCTCTTTGGTCTTCACACAGCCGCTACGCTCGTAGAGCTGTATTGGAGCTTGTCGGCGAGCGCTTCTCACCGAAGACATTTCACTTGCTCTTCATGAAACAGGGCACAATTCCATCAGGCTATTTTCGTGACGAGTTGCTACGACAGATTACGGGGCAGTAGCACCCAACAAGGTCGGTCTCACGCGTCCATATTCTAGAATTCTTGTCCAAATTCGGGACAAGACCTGCCGTTCTGTATCTTTCGTTCGAGGAGTTATTTGAGCATTCTTGACGATAACTCTTATCTGTCCCGCTGGCATGTTGCTTGCCGCAAAATGAACTCTCTTACCACAACTGAATTACCGAATCAGGTTTTAAGCGGCAGGTTTCAACGGTTCACATCAAAGGAGACTCATCAGTGAAAAGTCTATTCATCCTGGCAGTGCTCACTATCGTGATGCTGGGAACCACCCAGAGTTCTTACGCCGATGTAATCGTGTTTACCGCAAACCTCAGTGGACCCGCCGAGGCTCCGCCGAATGCGTCGCCGGGAACCGGATTCACGACGGTCACCTATGACAACGTGGCCCACACCCTGCGGGTGCAGGTATCCTTCAGCGGTCTGCTCGCGAACACTATAGCGGCGCATATCCACAGCGCCACGCAATCACCCGGTGCCGGGGTCGCCGGAGTCGCCACACAGCAACCGTCATTCGCTGGTTTTCCTCTCGGCGTTACGAGCGGGACTATGGATAACACTTTCGACCTGACCTTGGCCTCGAGCTGGAACACCACTTTTATCACCAACAATGGCGGTACCACGGCCAGTGCCGAGGCGGCGCTATTTATTGGCATGATCCAGGGAAGGGCCTACTTCAACATTCATTCGAGTCAGTTCCCTGGTGGTGAAATCCGTGGCTTCTTGCAGCCTGTTCCTGAGCCGGCGACAATATTGCTACTCGGCTCAGGCTTAGCGGGTATAGCTTCAGGCGTTCGCCGGAGACGTAAGGCTATCAAGAACAACGAAGCCTAAGCTCGGCATACACGCTCAAAGTGGAGAACCACCCGCCCGGCAGATTCCTGCCTGGCGGGTGGTTTCATTCTCACCAGTCCGTCCCACAGGCTCAACTCTCGTGATCGGAGGGCACTCTGAGAGTCCTGGTCGAGCGTTCTGTGACGCTGGGTGGTTTGACGATCTCCGATGTTGTGCGTGGCGGCAAGAACCCGTGAGGGCTATTACGGTACTAATCTAAACTAGACTCAAGAGCTCTCCAGTAAGGAGCTTTCTAAAAAGGGCCCAGATGGTCTATCTCGCGCTCGGCCCCGCAAACTCTCGTTTCTCCGCACCCTCCCACCTGCGGTCCCAGCAACAGCAGCCCCTTTTGTTTTCGGGGCAGTCACGGCAGCGTCAGTCGCTGCCGTAGCGAATCTCCATGTGGCGGATGCGAAAGCTGGCGGCGATCAAGACGAGGACGGTCACAACAACTAAGCTTGGCACCGCGATCCACGCGGGCGTCGGTTCAGCGACAACCGCGAACGGTCCTTCGGATACCGGAATCGGTGTGAGCGAGTGCAGATAGTGGATGACGCTGATCTTCTTGAGCAACGGCGGCAGCAGGAAGTTGAGCCACTCCCAACCATAAAGCACCAGAGCAGGAATAATGGGATTGCGGAAAAACAAACCAACAACCAGGAAGAACGCGCCATAACCAATGCAAGCGAGGATGGTGATTCCGGCGTAAACAAGCAGTTGGCCCAGACCCTGGCCGTCAAAAAAGAAACGCGCACTCTCGGATGGGAAATGGGGAACGTAAAGCAGGAGCATGCAAATTATGGTTGTCCCGGTGAAGAGAATGATCGAAGTGACCAGGCCGGAGAAATACTTCCCCAAGACCAACACTTCACGCCGCACCGGGCTTAGAAAATAGAAGTGCAGACTGCGGTCGACGATGTCACCGCGGAACAAATTCATGAATATCCAGGCGCAGCCAAAGAATACGACCGTCCGCAGAATCAGTCCGCCGTAATAAACCGCAAAGATCATGCTGTACTGAGTGAAGTCCTGCCACTCGCGGCCGGGCGGCGTAAACGGAGCCAACAGGGCAAGCGGCAGAATCGGAATCAGCGCCAGCAGATACAGCAGAATCGACCGCCTGCCGAGAAAGTTCTTCTCGATTTCGAGACGGAAGATGGCGCGAATCTGGCGCAGCCAGAGCGACCAGGGTAGTGGTGGCTTCTGGGATCTGTCAATTTCAGAGACGTTAGTGTTTGAACTCATACTCGATTCGTCCTTGTGAGCACCACTTCTCGTCTTGTCCCTGAAAGGGACGCAGTCAATAGCCGGGGGCATCGCCCCCGGAAAGCCGCAAAAGATCGCCGACCCTGAAAGGGTCGAACCGAATCAAACAAATATTCAGCGTTGTGGTTTTCGAAGAGTGCGACCCTTTCAGGGTCGGGACTCACTCCTCGCTTTGCCGGGGGCGTTGCCCCCGGCTATTAACTTCATGCCTTTCAGGCATGTCACACTCGCTATCGCTCGCGTGGAACCCAGCAACCTAAAGGCTGAACTCTGAACTCAAGAACCTCCGTCTTCAGCGCCTATCAGGTAACCGTACACAGCGTTAAGGTCGTCATCGACGGGCGCAATTGACTCGATATTGATCTCGCCCTCGGCAACTACTCGATTCAACAACAAATAGAAGCTGTCTGCATCGCGGGTGCGCACAAAAAGACCCAGCCGATCCTGGTGGAGCCTCGCTTCGACCACGTTATCCTCGTCGAAGACATGCGCGGCAAGTTTCGCTGGCTTGTCGCAACGTATCAGAATCTGCATCGGATGCTCTTCCATTTCTTCGCGCACGCCGTGAATGTTGCCTTCCGCCACGACGTAGCCGTTGTTAACGAGAACGACGCGGTCAGACATCATGTCAACTTCGTGGAGAATATGACTGGAGATAATCAGGTGCAGCCCGTCCGCGGCCAGCTTGAGAAACAGTGCGATCGTCTCGGCCCGCACCATCGGGTCCAGACCGTTTAGCGGTTCATCGAGAATCAACACTCCGGGTTGATGAGCAATTGCCTGGGCCAGCCTGATTCGCTGGCGCATGCCTTTGCTATAGGCCGCGACTTTTCGATCTGCCGCATCGAGCAGGTTAACCTGCTCAAGCGCAGTTATTGTGAAGGCGTCGGCTTTTTTCTTATCGAAACCATGTACCAGCAGAAACGACTTGATGAACTCCCGGCCCGTCAACCCGCGCGGGAAAGAATCAAACTGCGTGCAGTAGCCGACCTTCCGGAAAAGTTCTTCCGGCTCGTCGGTGCGTATGCCGAGGATCGTGATAGCGCCGCGGGTCGGACGAAGCAAACCCGTCATCAAATTCATTAAGGTGGACTTGCCGGCGCCGTTTGGCCCCACAAGACTGGTGATGCCGGGACCAATCCGCAGATTGACCCGGTTGACTCCGAGGATCTCTCCATAGAACTTGGAGACATCGTCGAGGATGATCATTGTTGACGTAGAGTCACTCATTACTGCCTTCTTACAGAACCGGGAGCGGTAGCGACCGCACTCTCCAACTCAGGGATCAAGTCGCGTCGATTACTTAGACCTTAACTCTCTGTACGTCCCAGTCACTGTGAATATACCTTTCATTCCTCCGTGAATACTGCCTTGCTTGAATGCGGTCGCTACCGCTCCCGGTTCTGTAGCAGACGCGGTCGCGCGTTTCCCGATCTATGCATTGATCCTGTTCCACTAACGTTGGGACAGTAGCAATCCGCATTTCGAAATTCATTTCACCACCTCGTAAGCCTTTACCCTTTGGGAAAGCACGGCCAGACAGATCGCACAAACTACAAAGAGCACAGCCCACGCGACCCAGAGCGGCGGCTCGGTTAACGCGGCCCGGTTTACGACGTTACCATCAAAGTCAGTTACAAAAGTCGTGGTGCGCTCAAACGTACCGAAAAGCCCGGCGGAAATATTCTTCATGAGCGCGCTCAGACTGATAATGTTTCCCCACCTGGTTTGAAATATGACGTTAACCACTTCCCCAAATACGGAAGGAACAAAGAACAGACCCAGGATTGCACCGCTGGCAATTACCCGCCACTTAAGCAGTGATGAGATGGCCTGCGAAAGCAGCGCCAGAAGCAGTATCCAAACCACACTAGCAATGACAATTGCGCTCGCGATCCGCAGATTATCGACGAACCATCGCGCACCTTCGAGGTAAGACTGAAAGAGAAAAAGCAGAAGCTGCGGCACCCAGGTCATTACTGACATCAAGATCAACAAGACGGACATCTTGCCCGCTACATACTCGGCCCGTGAAAATGGTCGGCAAAGGTAAAGCGGCAACGCGTTGTTTCGCAAATCGCGTGAGACCAGGGGCGGACCTACCAGCAAGGCGACGAAGAACGCAAAGCCGCACTGCAGGTTCACAAAAAACTGGAAGAAAGATGCATCGATTGGAATCAGCTCCCGGACATTAACTCTCAAGATGGCCAGGGCGTTTACATTGTGATGGAGATAGATCAAGACTGCTTCGACCAGGAGGGGAATAAAGCAGATCGCAAAGAAGGCCGTGAAGAGTTTCGACTTGAACACGTCGCGAAAAGCATGACGCGGAATTATCAGGAACCGCCTCCATTCGGGAGTCAGGGGCCCGGAATAATTCCTGTAGGAGTGCTCATAAACTGCCATGACCGTTCTCCATAGCTTTCAGGAAGATGTCTTCGAGGGAATCGCGCTTGTAACTTAAACGTCTGATTTGCATCTGCTGCTCAGCGGCAATGCGATACAGATCGCGAACCTCGATTCCTTCCGGCAACACGATTTTCACTCGATGGTCGCCCGTCAGGGCGTACTCGCAGCCCAGGTCCGCGACTGCGGCTGCGAATTTGTTCTGGTCTCCACGCGTTTCCAGGACCAGGAATTTCCGGTTCGCTTTGCGTTCTTCTTCAAGATTGCAGTAGACGGCAATGCGTCCGTCCTTGAGGATCAGTATCTCTTCGCAACACTCCTCGACATCCCGAAGCAAATGCGACGATAAAAGTATATTGGCCTGTCCGCTGTCGCGAATCTCTCGAATCAACCTGATCATTCGGGCCCGTGCCGGCGGATCAAGACCGTTGGTAGGCTCGTCTAAGAAGATCAGTCTTGGGCCATGGACAATCGCCTGGGCCAGCTTGGCCAGTTGTTTCATGCCCAGCGAGTAAGTTTCCAGCCCGCGGTAACGCGCTTCACCCAGCCCAACATAAAACAGCGCCTCATGAGCGCGTTCCAGCGCAGCTTCGGGTGCCAAGCCTGACAACTCCGCCATCAAACGCACCAGATGTACGGCGCTCATTTTCGCGATGAAAGAATCGCGCTCGGGCATGTAACCAATAAGTGCGCGAATCTGTTTAGCGTCGGTAAGAATGTCTTTGCCAAAGATATGCGCGGTGCCGGACGAAGGTGGATGAAAACCCAGCAGCGTATGAATCAAGGTGGTCTTGCCGGCGCCGTTGGGACCAAGGAGTCCGATGGCCCGGCCGCGTAATTCTCCGAGCAGAGCTTTCAGAATTGGGCGGCCGCCAAACTCAACACTTAAATCGTTGAGATCAATTACGGGCGCGAAATTCGAAGGGTCCTGAAGGGTTGTTGGTTCTTGAAGCTTTGTGGCTGTTGCCATGCCGTACGTTATATCGTTCTGTCCTGATAATTCCAAACGAAACCGAGGCCGAACACAGTGCCCATAACTACAAATGCGCCGATAAATGCAAACGCTTCTGTGGGCGCTAAAGTTCTGCCTATTGCCAAGATTCCGATCAGGAACACAGGAAGATTCAGTACGAGCGCGGAGGCAAGCGGAAAGACCGCAGCAGGCCGGCAACCACCGAGGCGTTTGCGCAGCCAGAATAGCGAAGGAGCGTAGGCCAGGGAAAAAAGCAGTGCCGCAATGATCAGGGACATGACCGTGACGCCCTTGATGTCCGCGGCGCTGAGGTTCTCACCTTCTATAACGTAAAAAGTCAGCAGGATTGCTGACAGGCCAAGCAGCCACGAGCCGAGGGAGATGGAGATGAGTTTCATGGTGTCACCCTTGTTTCGCGTTTCGAGTTCCGAGTTTCGAGTTCAAAGTTTTCCAACTCGAAACCCGAAACCCGGAACTGATCGCTACCTCTTACCGCCCATGCCTCGCTGAAGGATGTGTTGAATCTCGAGCGCGTTTGGCATTCCCAACAGCGTCGCCGGGCTCAACCCGAATGGTCCACCTTCAGTACTCGCGGCAAAGGTGATGCTGTCCCCTTGCGCATAGGCGTAGGCCAGCGTAGGTGGCATGTCAGCTGCCATCGCTTTGATAGCTTGCTGTTGCTCCTGCGGCAAACTATTCGCAGAGCTGGCAATTCGTTCCGCGAAGGGCTGCACCAGGGGCGCCAGGTTGTGATAGAAAAGCGCGGAGAAGTTTGCATTACCATCGGCCGGTAACCCGGCAGTGAAGCGCGTCGAACGCAGTAGCGTGTAGCCTGCTTCCTGCGACCTCACCGATCTCTCGACCAGTGCCCGGCTGGGACCGATGATCATGTAGCCGTTCACGTACGTAAAGTTCACTTCGACGCCGAAGTCAGCAGATCGCAACGTGTAGTAAGTACGGCCGCTGATGTCGGCACGATCCCAGGCCAAACCGGCCTTATTAAACTTCGCCGCCTCCTTGTTGATCTCCGCAACCACACGTTCGAGCGTCTGGTGCAGATGCTGAGGGTCGTTCACTTCAAACACCATCTTCCACGACGGGGTCGGTAGAATGGGTCCGTCGATTGCGAAAGCGAACTCACCACCGAGAGGCGCCGCAATGTCTTTGCGGATATCCAGTCCCCGCTCCGCCTGAAGCTTGTCCAGGTTTTTGCGAAGATCAGGTGAAACGGTTTCCACAACTCCCAGCAAATCGTCTACCAGGGCGGTGGGGTCCTTGACCACGAAACCCGCAACCACGTTCGCGTCCGGCGAGATGTATTCAAGCGAACCCATTGGCTCGGGCGCGGCCAGCCACGAAGGGAGGCCCCGCTGTGCTTCGTTAAACGAAAGCACGGCCCGGGTGTGGGTCTTGCCCTGGCTGTCTTTCTGATCGAGGGCGAAGTATTTGAGATTAAGAATCCCGAGCTGCTTCAGCGCGCCTTCTCGTTGCGCGGCATCCTTGCCCTTCGTCAGCTCTCCTTTAGCGTTCTCGATGACCTTCTCGAGATTCGCAGCCACTACCAGACCGGCTCCGTCCTGATAGACGCCGGCGATGCGGTTGTGGAAAGCGGTCGTGGTAAAGCTGCTCTTGCCGCCCTTTTGTACTACCGTCGAGAGATCCTGCAACTGCTGTAGTTTCGGACTGGCTGCGAAGAGACCGTCTTGAATCCAAACGTACAGTTCGTTGTTTCTCTTTCCCGACTGGGGCGTCGCAGCGACGGCCGTCATTGGGTTATCGACAAACACAATCGTTGGTCTTCCCTGAGGATTGCCTGCGTACCTGGCGATCTGCTGCTCGAGAAACTGCCGGAAGTTGGCAGCATTCTTTAGCTCAGCCAGTACCAAAGGAGACGTCGGCTCGCCTTTCTCGTTAGTCGAGACAGAGACCGCGATTTCATCTCCAAGATACTCACCGAACTCACGGATGGCTCCAATCACCTGGTCCATTCCGGGCCCCTTGTGACCTGCTTGTTTCTGATCCCACCACTGACGCAGCGCCGCATTCTGATTAATGCGTTCCTGCATGATGCGGTGCGACTCTGCGATCGTCGACGTCAAGTTCGGAAGGGCTGCGTATACCACCGTGTTCGCGGGCATCAGATCCAGCAGATGGGTGGAATTACGAACACCAGGCTGCTGGACCTTGTTGAGCTCTTTCCGCAGGACGGTAAGGCCGGCCAGGGTTTGCGCGTAGCTGGCAGCTTTGCGGCTCCACGCTACCTCGTCTTTCACGGGCACGCTCTCGATGCTCGCATTTGAAGTTGCCTGCGCGCCGGGGCCGAGGACTCGTTCGCTGCCCTTGTGCTCCACAAGCACTTCGCCTTCAATCACCGATACACGTGAACCCTTGGTGCCACTGTTGACTGAGAAGATCGTGCCCGTGACTGAAACCAGCGAATCGCCTGTGTCGACGAACAAGCGCTCGCCACGTTGCTTGGCAGCTTCAACTACGATGCTGCCGCGATTCAGATGAATCGTAATACCCTGCGCATTCTTGCTTACCGAAAGCTCCGAGCGATCCTTCATTTCGATCACCGAGCCATCACCCAGGCGAACAAACGCGTGCGCATCTTTGGCGGTGCGAACACGCTCGCCCTTCTGCAACCGCTGGCCCGCAATCACGGGCGTGCTGGTGCTGTCGGCAATCTGATAAACCTGACCCTCAGCAGCTTCCACAGTCGCTTCCAGCGGACCACCAAAGGGCGCGTAACGCTGGATGAAAGGAAGCGCGAGCAGTCCAAAACCGATGACTAGTGCGGCGGCGATGCCCCAGCGCAGTACGACCGGCTGCAGAGTGTAGCGCCGCGAAGCGGGAGCAGCTTTCTGCGGAGCCACGCT
>CAZVHN010000299.1:0-11204 GCA_964626895.1 uncultured Chloracidobacterium sp.
CTGGGAGGCGGAAAGCGCGGCGTGAACACCGCCCAGAGCTCCCCAATTCTCATAAGCGTCGGGGGCACTGGGCAGATTCAGTTGCAGTTTCCCCGAATCCTTGCCGATCAGAGTGACTGAGTCTGTTACCGCCAACAGCTCCTCGGCAATTCGCTGAACGAAGGTCCGGCCCTCGAGCAGCAGTGCTGCCTTGTCAGTTCCCATGCGACTCGATGCGCCGCCCACCAGAATGAAACCTGCCATTGAGTTCATGGAAATAGCACGCCCCGACTCGGACGTTACCATGCGCTAGCCAGTGGGCCAAGCTCAACTGCCTAACCTGGAACAAATACCTGAGTTTGCGCATCTAAGGACCGTACTGTCGGTCGAAGAGTGGCCCGTTGTCGCCTCAGGCTGATAGGTAGACATATAGGTAGACATACCTTGACCGACTCCATAGCCGAAGCTATAGTCCACTTGGCGTGCAGAATCCGTTCGGGTCGCATCTCAATCTCCAGCTGTCTTGACGGTGTAAGGGGTAGTTAATGAAGAGATTCCTCATAGTTTTGATGGCACTTTTTGCCATTTCCGTGCCTTTCCGTTCGGCTTTGGCACAAAGGCGGGCGACGAGCGACAAAGATCCCCGGTTGTTCGCGCTTGAAGACCTGCGTCCCGGAATGAAGGGCATGGCGCGGACGGTTTTTTCAGGGACAGAAACGCAGGAGTTTGGTGTAGAGATTTTGGGTGTATTGCCAGGTTTTCCGGGGCCGCGACAGTCAGCAATCATTGCCCGGCTGAGTGGATCGAATGTGGAAAAGACCGGAGTCTTCGCCGGAATGTCTGGTTCCCCGGTCTACGTCGATGGTCGCCTTGTCGGCGCCATAGCTTTTAGTTTCCCGTTTTCCAAAGAACCTATTGCCGGCATCACGCCCATCAAGCAGATGATCGATATCTTTGAGAAGGGCAAGGTAGATGAGACCCCTAAGCCAAGAGTTCCGCGATTGGTATCCTTCGCGCAACTGGCCGCAACCGAATGGAAGGCCACCCTCCCGAAGCAAGCGGTCACTGCAACTTCGCTAATCGCTCCTGTCTCCGCCGGCTCTCCCCTTGTCGCTCTGATGGGTCAGCAGATGACGCCGATTGCCACGCCTGTAGTCTTCAGTGGTATTAGCCAGGAATCGCTTTCGCTGTTTGCTCCGCAATTGATAGCCAACGGTTTACTACCGGTTTCCGGTGCAGGTGGTTCGGCAGCAATCACTCCACTCGGTGAAGCGAATGAAAAAACGCTGACACCCGGCACGTCGCTGAGCGTGCAGCTTGTTCGGGGAGACTACTCGATTGCAGCTTCGGGAACGGTTACTTTCCGCGACGGGGATCGCATCTATGCGTTTGGCCATCCGTTCTTAAGCCTGGGTGCGGCAGACATGCCAATGACCGAAACGTCCGTAGTTACGGTCATCGCCAACGTTAACAATTCCTTCAAGCTATCTGTACCCGGCCAAATGATGGGCGCGATTTCGCAGGACCGTGCCGCGGGCGTGTTCGGTAGCCTTGGTCGCGCTCCGAAAATGATTCCCGTAAAAATCAATCTGCACACCAGCCGCGATCGGACCGAGATCTATTCATACGAGGTCGCCAATGATTCATTCCTGACGCCCTTGCTCTTGAACATCACAGTCTTTAACACGATCACTTCCAGCGAGCGGGCGCTAGGCGAATCCACGATCAGCATCAAAGGCGAGATTAAGGTTAGAGGACAAGAGAATGTGCAGCTGGACCGGCGTTTCTCGTCCAGTAACTCAGCGATCATGGCGGCCGGCTCCGTGGCCACGCCAATCGGGTCGCTAATGAGCAGCGGCTTCGACGACGTACAGATTGACGGCGTGACGCTCGACATTTCTTCAAGCGACACAAAGTATGCCGGCACGCTCGAACGCATTGCGCTCGACCGCACTGAAGTACGGCGTGGTGAGAAGGTGGAGATTCAGGCCTACGTGAGAACCGAAGCCGGAAAGCAATTTGTACAGCGAATCCCCGTGCAGATTCCAGAGGACGCCACACCCGGGCAGTTGCTGGTGTTTGTGGGCGACGGAAGCGCGCTACAGGAGGGTTCAGCGGCCAAGGCTTTTGTGCCTCAGGATCTGGGCCAGCTAGTTCGAGCGATCAACAAAGTGAAGAAGAGCGACCGTCTTTATGTGAAGCTCTTCCGGATTACCCCTGGCGCAGTGATTGGTACGGATGAACTGCCAAACCTGCCGCCCTCGGTGGTGGCGACTCTGAACAGCGACAGAACATCGGGCGGCTACACTCCGACGGTCCTTTCCCCTGTTTATGAAATGGAGCTGCCTCCTGCGGATTTTGTGATCTCGGGCCAGCAGCTTATAGGAATTGACGTGGTGCGCTAGTTCCCGCGGGCGTTTGACACTTCAAAAGCTCTCGTCGGCAGGAAGTGCGGCTTGTTCCAGGTCAATCTCCTTACCGCCCATGAGTAGACTCGATTGGATTTCCAAAATAGGGCCGCGCCTGCGAAGAACTCTGGTCGCCCTGGTGCTTCTGCTGCTGGTCCTTCTAGTCTTTCTAGTCTTTCCCTTCAAAACGACCATCGTACCCACCTGGACTCTGAGGGTTGTGGATGAGTCAGGCACTCCCGTGCCCGGGATCAACGTGACCGAGCATTGGCAACACTACCTTCTGGAAAGCTCCGGACACGAGGACCTCCGTCAGACTGAAGCGGATGGGCGCGTTAGTTTTCCCGACAGGGCAATCAGAGCGAGTCTGCTGAGAAGACTTCTGGCGACTATCGGTCGGTTAGCTAAGAGCGGCACTGAGGCTAAGCGCGAACCTTATGCGTCGGTGGTTGTGTGGGGAAGCAAGTTTCACGAGACTGCGGTAGCGGTTTACAACCAAGAGCAACCACCCCAGTCTGAGATTGTTGTTCACACTACTTTCCCCTAATCACGAAAACAAATCTCCTCTTGGAATTTGGTATTTGGATTTCCGTGAAGCTGAGATCCAGGTTCATGATCTGGTCACGAAGTCCTTCGCCTCCGAAAAATAGCAGGATACTCGCCGGCGGTGACCATTTGAGCAGGTTCGGTAGTTTCGCTTCGAAGCGATCGAGGGCGCGACAGGTAATAAAGTCGGCTTCCGGGGCCGGGATCTCCTCGAAGCGCTCCGCGATCACAGTGGCCGATTGGGACATTTCGGCACGATTAAGGGCCTCGCGCAGAAAAACCGCTTTCTTCTTAGACGACTCGATGAGCGTGGCTGTGATATCAGAACGCGCAAGCAAACATGGAATGATGGGCAGACCGGCGCCCGAGCCGACGTCTGCGACCTTCGCAGCTCGAGGCAGGTGTGGAAGCAACATTAACGATTCCAGTACGTGTCTTATGGCAAACTCACGAGGCGAGCATGGCGCCACCAGGTGCAGTCGAGCATTCCAGGTGCTTAGCAGCTCATAGTATTCGGACAAGCGCTCGATCGCCTCGACACTGATTCTTGTCTGATAGACGCCGCCCTCGGACACGAGCGCTTCTCTAAACTCCTTAACCGGTGAGCTGCTGGCGGTCATCCTTCAATTCTCAATTGCAGTGTCACCGAAAGTCGAAGCGAGCGCAAAGGGCAGGAGGCAGACACTCATCACTCATGCGACGTCTCATGAGGTCAGTACCACCGCGCGGTAGCGGGTGGGTAGTCGTAGCTGCGCGGATACGGGCACTCAACTCACAGAACCGCTTGCCGTAGCCAGCGGATGCTAGCTCTCAACATTATCGAAGCTGCTCAAAACCCGACTGTAGTAAGACTTGGTCGTACGGCATCAGATCAACCGCTCTTCAGTCACAGATGTCACTTGCTGCCGCGGCGAACCGACGGCCTTGCTTATTTACGCAGTCACCCGCTGCTCTCACGGTTAATGCTAAGGTGAGTGCTAACATCCGCTGGCTACGGCAAGCGGTTCTGTGAGTTGAGTGCCCGTATCACGACTACCCACCCCGACCGCATGGTTGGTACCGACCTCATCGGGCCGCTGCGTGAGTGAGTTGCTACAGTCGCGGTTACTGCTCGCATTTGCGCCTCGCATCATTGCGTGAGATTCTTCTGATTCCAACCCAACATTGATCATGAGCCCTAAGGTAACACCTGCAATAGAAGATCTGGCCGAGCAACACGAACGCCTTGGGCGTGCGGTGACACGCATCATTACAGATTTTGCTGCGAGTCTGGATTCGCGTCCAGTTGCCACACGCGCCACGCCGGCCGACCTGGAAACAATTTTCGCCGAGGAGCTTCCAGAAAACGGCATCGGACTCGACGAGATTCTCGCCCGCTTCACCAGCGACATCGCTGCGCACGCGATGGGCGTGCCCAGTCCACGCTACTACGGCCAGTTTAATCCCACACCGCTGCCGATCGGGGTTTGGGCCGATGCGCTTTGCTCGGCGCTGAACCAGAATGCCGGGGCCTGGCGCAATGGGCCAACGTCGGCGATGATCGAAGCGCGCGTTATGCGCTGGCTCTGTGATCTGATTGGCTATGGATCGCGGAGCTTTGGCACTCTCGCGAGTGGCGGCTCTGAGGCGAATCTCATAGCCTTGAAATGTGCTCGCGATAACGCCCACGCTGGAGTGGTTCATGAGGGGGTTCGTGCAGTGCCAGGCGATCTTGTTATTTACGCCTCTGAACAATGCCATTACTCAGTTGTCAAAAGCGCAGACATTCTCGGTCTCGGCCGCGAAGGTCTGCGTAATATCCCTACTGACGATCGCTTTCATATCCAAACCGACTTGCTGCGAGCCGAGATCGAGCGCGACCGCGAAGCTGGACGGATACCGTGTTGTGTTGTCGGCGTGGCGGGCGCCACCTCGACGGGGGTTATCGATCCGTTGGCTGAGCTGGCTACGATCGCGCGGGAAAACAACTGCTGGTTTCATGTTGATGCAGCCTACGGTGGGACACTGGTTTTTTCCGACCAACACAAGTCAAAGCTGAAAGGTATCGAAGAGGCCGATTCGATAACCTTTGATCCACACAAGTGGCTTTTTGTTCCTTTTGCCTGCGGGGCAGTGCTGGTACGCGAGGGCGGCCGGGTGCTGCGCGACGCCTTCGACATCAGTCCGGAGTATCTCAACGAAGATCGCGGCGGCGCAGACATCGAATACGACTTTTTCCGTTACGGCCAGATGGGAACCCGACGGTTTAACTCTCTGAAGTTGTGGATGGCGCTGAAGTTCATGGGCCGAAGGGGTTACGAAGAGGTAATCGAACGGCAAATTGGTTTGACGCAGTATCTGGCAAGTCACATTGACGAGTTGAGTGAATTCCAGCGGCTGGGAGAGGTTGAAACGGCAGTATGTTGTTTCAAGTTTCTGCCCGAAACTGCTGGCAACGCGACCGGGGAAGATCAAGATCGTTTGCAACAGAGACTGCAGCAGCAAATCGAGCGAAGCGGCGAAGCTTTTATCACAACCACGGTGCTGCATGGCCGTAGGGCGATGCGAGTAAACATCAACAGCTTCCTTACCGAGCGCCGCCACGTTGACGATCTGCTAGAATTGTTGAAACGCGAAAGCAAAAAGTTGATGGCGGGCGAATAGTCGTCCTCAGCAGGGCTACGAAACTATGTCAAAGAAAATATTTTCCGACGGAATCTTAAATGAGCGGGTTGCTTTCGTCACCGGTGGTGGAACGGGAATCACCGGCGGAGTCGCGCGAGCAATTGCGGAAGCCGGCGCTCGCGTAGTTCTTGTGAGCCGGAAGATGGAGCATCTGCAGCCGGCGGCTGACGCTATCAACCAAGCCGGCGGGCAGGCGTTCGCGGTGGCTGCGGACGTTCGCAATCCCGAGGATGTGGAGAAGGCCATTGCCGCGACGGTCCAGCAGTTTGGCAAAGTCGATATCGTAGTCAATGGTGCCGCCGGAAATTTTCTGTGCGCGGCGGAAGAGCTTTCACCTAACGGCTTTGGAACTGTCGTCGACATCGATCTCAAGGGTACGTTCAATGTCTGTCGTGCGGCGTTTGCGGAGCTGAAAAAGAATCGCGGACAAATCTTAAACATCAGCGCGACGCTTCATTACCTCGGCACGCCAATGCAGCTACACGTTTCCGCGGCCAAAGCGGGTGTCGATGCGCTGACACGAAACCTGGCCGTGGAGTGGGGGCGCCACGGTATTCGGGTAAATGCTATTGCACCGGGCCCAATCGGAGATACGGAAGGAATGAAGCGACTCGTGCCGGAGCCAATCAAGGAAAAACTGCGTCAGAGAATTCCGCTCGGTCGCTTCGGAGAAATCGCGGATATTGAGAAGGCTGCGGTGTTCCTCTGTTCTGACGCAGCCGCTTATATCAACGGAACTGTCCTGGTGGTTGATGGTGGTCACTGGCTCGCGGCTAATCGGTTGATATGAAAGCGTAATCCCATGCTCGACCTGCAACCCGCATCATTCGAGGACTTTGAACGCCAGGCACGTCAGGGCAACGTTGTGCCTGTGGTGCGGTCTGTGCTTGCTGACCTGCAAACCCCGGTCGGAGCGTTTATGTGCATCGCCGGGAATTCACCATATGCTTTTCTGCTCGAATCCGTGGAAGGCGGCGAACGAATTGCACGCTATTCATTCCTGGGCGCGGAACCTCAAATGATTGTGCGCGGCCGCGGCTTGCAGACATTCGTTGAACGAAGCGGAAAGACTGAGACCTATCCCATTGTAGCGACAGATTGGGTGCGCGATTATTTTCGGGAACGAATGCTGGCTCAGCGTGCAGGCCTGGCGCCTTTCGCCGGCGGCGCGGTTGGCTATCTGGGCTACGATGCCGCAGCCTGGTTTGAACCCGTCTTGAAAACCGACGACCAAAACTCGTCAAAAACGCAGCCGCTTCAGAGCCCAGCCGAAGCCGTCTGGATGTTCTATTGCGACGTGATTGCTTTTGATCGTCTGCGGCAGCGCATGGAGATTGTCTCAATCGTGTTGACGGAAGAGGCGGAAGGCAGCCACGCGAAACTGAGAGCTCTCTATGACGAGGCAGTGGGCCGCACAGCGATTATTGAAGAGAAGCTCCGCAAGGGAATATCGCCCAGAGTAGCCGAGAAGCGTCCTGCCCGGAATGCCAGGATAGAGCCGGAATCCACCTGGACCCGCAGAGGCTTCGAAGCCGGCGTACGTCGCATTCAGGAGCACATCGCAGCCGGCGACTGTTACCAGGTAGTACTTTCGCAGCAGTTTTTCACGAAGTATAAGGATGACCCGCTGGAGATCTACCGGGCGTTGCGGACCATCAATCCTTCGCCGTACATGTTTTTTCTCCGCCTCGGGGAGGAAACGATTGTTGGCGCGTCGCCTGAAATGTTGGTTCGCTGTCACGGGCGGCGGCTAGATTACCGGCCCATTGCCGGAACCCGAAAGCGCGGGGCAACGGAGACTGAGGATTGGATGCTTGGCGAAGACTTGCGAACTGATGAAAAGGAAGTGTCTGAACACACAATGCTCGTCGATCTGGGACGGAACGATCTCGGGCGCGTTGCGGACTATGGCTCCGTGAAGGTCGAGGAGTTGATGGCAGTTGAGCGGTATTCACATGTGCAGCATCTCGTTACCAGCTTGCGGGCCCGGCTGCGTGACGGGCTCGATCGTTTCGACGCGCTTGGATCGTGCTTTCCTGCCGGCACGGTAACGGGCGCACCTAAAATTCGCGCCATGGAAATCATTCGAGAGCTTGAGCCAGAGCGGCGCGGCGTCTATGCGGGGTCGGTACTCTATATGGACTACGCGGATAATCTCGACTCCTGCATTGCGATTCGGACGATTGTTTTGCGCGACGGAAAAGCATCCGTACAAGCCGGGGCAGGCATAGTCGCAGATTCTGTCCCGGAACATGAGTATGCGGAGACCGTAAACAAAGCCCGCGGATTGTTTCGAGCGATTGAACTAGCTGAAAAAGGTTTGTGATGGACTCGACTATTCGCCGCCGGAAGAGGGTGAGGCAAAAGACGCAAGCAAGTTCAAAGTTAGAAGAGTATTCTAGTCATGCAATACGTCCGCCGATGCTCCGATAGGAGCACAATACCTATAGCGGTTAAACCGGTTCGCATCAACAGCGCCGTCGTTGCCCAGTGTGTGAAATGTTCAAATTCATGAAAAGGGTGCTGAGCAAGAAGAACATTGTAACGATAGTTGTCGCCGGCAGTTTGTCTCTGCTGAGCGGCTGTGCGCCCATCGCCGCCAAACCGACACCCGAGGCGGCTAAACAGTTTTTGAAGCTGCGCGGTTACAACTTCGACGAAAAATCTTTTCTGTCCGCCGCCGCCGCGAGCGACGTGCTGGCGGTGAACGCCTTTCTGGCGGCTGGTATCGACCGCGATGCGAAAGATGAAATCAGTGGCGAAACTGCCATGATAGCGGCGGCGACGCGTGGCGATTTAGCAATCGTTAAGACCCTCTTGCAGATCGGCGCAGACGTGAACAGAAAAGATGAAGCCGGCTCAACGGCGCTCTTGCGGGCTCTTGAATACAAAAATGAAGAAGTCGCGAATGCTATATTGGACCAGAGGGGTCTCGACCTGAATGCGCAGGGTGCAAACGGCGCGACAGTCTTGATGTATTACGTTTCTCGCGAGCGCCATGAGATCGTGGCAAAGCTGTTGGAGCGGGGCCCGAATGTAAACCTTCAGGACATCGACGGCGACACTGCGCTCCATAGCGCTGCGCAGACAGGCAATGCGACCATCTTGAAAATGCTCTTGGCGAAGGGCGGTAATCCGAACGTTAAGAACCGAGTGGGCGGGACCGCGTTAATGTGGGCCGCCGTCTATGGCCATGAGGAAGTGGCGCGGATCTTGTTGGATAAAGGCGCTGACCCGCGCCTCAGAGATGATGATGGAGTGACAGCCTCCGGGTGGGCACTGAAGAATGGACGACAGGATCTGGCGAAGCTGGTGCGTGAAGCGGAAAAGAGAAACTAGGCAAGGTCTCCAGTGCGGCAATTAGAATCAATGCTGTTAGTCATCGACAACTACGACTCGTTCACTTATAACCTCGTCCAATATCTTGGTGAGCTCGGCGAAACCGTTGAAGTGCGTCGCAACGATGAGGTGACCATTGAGGAGATTGCCTCGAGTCTGCATCCCAGCCGCATCGTCATATCGCCCGGTCCTGGCACTCCCGATGATGCAGGGTTGTCCCTGGAGGTAATAAGATGCTTCGCCGGGCAGGTGCCCATTCTCGGAGTTTGTCTAGGCCATCAGGCGATTGGGCAGGCATTCGGCGGCAAGGTCGTGTCGGCACCGGTATTGATGCATGGTAAGGCTTCAGAGATTTGTCACGATGGCAAGACTATCTTTCACGGACTTGAAGATCACTTCCGGGCCGGGCGTTATCATTCGCTGATGGTAGAGAAGGCATCGCTGCCGGAATGTTTGGAAATCTCCGCCTTCACATCAGACGACGTCATCATGGGTTTGCGCCATCGCGAAATGCAGATTGAGGGTGTGCAGTTTCATCCGGAATCAATCCTGACAAATTGCGGCAGGCAAATGTTAGCGAATTTCCTCAAACTGTAACCTCACGATATGGGTGAAAACGTTTTGCGCGATTTTCTTCCTCGCCTCGTTCGTCGCGAAGCTCTTAGTCGCGACGACGCTGAGCGCTTGCTCAACGCCCTGCTGGACGAGGATGCAACAGATGCCCAGATCGCCGCGGTTCTCGTCGCATTAGCGGCTAAGGGTGAGACCGTTGAGGAGTTGGCGGGCATGGCCGCAGCGTTACGGAGGCGCGCAGTTCGCATCAGGTGCCAACACTTGTGCTTTATTGATACTGCCGGCACGGGTTCAAGTCTCGCTAAAACATTTAACATCTCCACGGCGGCGGCTTTTGTGATTTCCGGGGCCGGACTTCCCGTGGCGAAGCATGGCAATCGGGCGGCGAGCAGCCGGTCCGGGAGCGCTGATCTACTTTCTGCGCTGGGCGTCAATGTTAACGCCTCGCCGGCAGTTTCTGAGCAGTGCCTGAACGAGATCGACATCTGTTTCATGTTTGCCCCGCTCTATCACGGCGCGACCGCGCGTGTTGCCGGGATTCGTCGACAACTGGGGATTCACACGACCTTCAATTTGTTGGGGCCTCTCAGCAATCCAGCCGGCGCACCCAGACAGATTGTCGGGGTTTGGAGGCGAGATCTCGTTGAGCGAATGGCGAAGGTGCTCGCCGCCTCAGGCACAGAACGGGCGTGGGTGGTGCACGGCGAGGACGGATTGGACGAGATTACTTTGGCGACCAAAACACTGGTGGCAGAGGTGAAAGGCGAGAACGTCAGTTCCTTCGAAGTGGAACCGAAGACCTTCGGGCTCTGGCGCGGAAGCTTAGAACACCTGCGGGGAGGCGATGCGGAAGCCAATGGTCAAATTATTCGTGAAGTATTATCCGGAAAACGTCGAGATGAAGCGCGTGCCCTGGTGATAGCCAATGCCGCGGCGGCGCTTTTTGTTGGCGACATCAGCAGCGATTTGCATACGGCCGCAAGAGCTGCGGAGGAAAGCATTGATAGTGGTGCGGCCAGGGCGAAACTGGAGCAGTTGATCGAAAGAACAAACCGGGGTCCCCAAGCGAGCAGCCCGCCTGGGGTGGTGGATACCGGTCAGTAGATGGAATGACGCGCTTTTCCGCCCGGCGGGCCCAAAGCCTACGGCGCAGATAGAGAGTGTTAACGAATGGACATCCTTAGTGAAATCATTGCTGGTAAGAAGAAAAGAATTTCGAACCAGGGCTACCGCCCACTTGCGCGAATGCGCGAACACGCCCGAGCAGTCAGGTCTGCAACGGAGGCCCATGCCTTAGTCAAGGCCCTGTGTAACGAACGCTTTAACGTTATTGCCGAATTCAAGCGAAGGTCTCCCTCTAAGGGTGTTATTCGTGATGATGTGAGCCCAGAGTCAATGGCGTGTTATTACGAGTCTGGAGGCGCGGCAGCAATCTCTGTTCTAACGGAGGAGGACTATTTCGGCGGTTCGCTTCAGGATTTGCGAGCTGTCCGGGCGGCAGTTTCAATTCCAGTGCTGCGAAAGGATTTCATCTTTGACGAGTATCAAGTATATGAAACAGCCGCTGCCGGGGCCGACGCGCTACTGCTGATTGTGTCAGCTTTGGACGACGAGGCATTGGTCTTATTGCGGGAGCTTGCTGAAGATGAGCTGGGCATGGTCGCTCTTGTTGAGGTGCATACGAAAGCCGAAATG
>CAZVHN010000300.1:0-5034 GCA_964626895.1 uncultured Chloracidobacterium sp.
ATGATAGGGAGAGACGGTGCGCATCAGTAGACTATGCCGCAGGAACAGTCCGATTACATCTTCCGCCGTTTTAACCTGACAATACCTGTTGTCGGTGAGGGCGAAGCTAAAGGGCGGAAAGATGCGTTACGTCCCTATGCCTCCCGAACTTGCTCGCGACTTGCGGCGATTTATGCCGACGCTTGCGAATGACAATGTTCGCTTCATCGCCGCGTATGACAATGACCGGATCTTCCCGCCGAAAGCGGGAGCGAAAAGTGGACGACAGCGTGTGGAAGGAAGTTTCGAAGACCTGCTCGATAGGGCCGGGATCAAAGACTTCCGCTTCCATGATCTTCGTCACACGTTTGCGTCCTGGTACATGATGAATGGCGGCGATCTTTACGAGCTCGCAAAAATCCTGGGCCACTCGAATATCAAGATGACGGAACGCTATGCCAAGCTGGGGCGGCAGCACATTGCCAGAACCAGCAGCACGGCGCGGGAAATGTGGAAGTTACTTGAACCGATCTGCGACAAGGCGAATGTCGGGCAACCGATGTACGCGCATTGTACGCGCGACCAAATTTGCATGTTTTTGGCTATCGCTAAGTTATTGAGAAGACTGGTGGCCAGGGACGGAATCGAACCGCCGACGCCGGCCTTTTCAGGGCCGCGCTCTACCAACTGAGCTACCTGGCCAGACATTTAGGAAAGACCGGGAGTATAGGGAGTTCCTCAAAGAACTGTCAACTTTGGCCTCCCACGCCCGGATTTGTCTGAATCATCACAAAAAGTCGTTGACTGGTTGGTGAAGAGGTGTATAATCCCACGCGTTGAGGGTGGGGCAAGCGCCCAAACGTGAGCCAGTCGCAAGACGATCCATCCGATTCAAAGTTGATAGTGCCCGCCAGTGCCAGCTCGGCCGCCGATCGCGCCCCCCGCAGTCGCTACCTTCGAGCTGGCACAGCTATTTTTAGCCAACCCTTTTCCCACATAACGTTCCGGACATGCTCAAAGACTTAGACAGGATGAACAAGATTTACAGGATGCCTGTGGCAGCGCATTGGGTCAGAAACCAGAGAGTGATCTTGAACTTCACAGGGCTAAATCTTGTAAATTCTGTAAATCCTGTCCAAATGACTGGCGTCCCGCAAAAAACAGCCCGCGTTTAGCTATTGTTGTCCGAGCACCGCTCTGCTCATTAACAATTCAGCTTCGCGGTTTGCATCTTTCATGACAACCGGCTCGTCGATCGTCTGGAGTTTCCCCTCACGCATCACCAACCGACCGTCAATAACGACGGTCTGAACATCCGATGCCTGCGCGGAATAAACAATCGTCGAAGCCAGATCATTAGGATGAGGTGTTGAATGCAGCGAATCCATCTTCACCACGATCACGTCGGCGCGTTTGCCAACCTCGAGGCTGCCAATCTCGTTTCCCAGACCAAGCGCCCGGGCGCCGTCGATTGTCGCCAACCTCAACGCTAGTTTGGCCGGAAGGACCTCAGGACCATGTAGTGCTTTCTGCAGCAGCGCGGCAGTGCGCATCTCCGTAAACATGTCGAGACGATTGTTGCAGGCTGCGCCATCGGCACCGAGGGATACCGAAATACCCTCTTCCAGCATCCTCTTCACGGGCGCAATACCTGATCCAAGTTTCAGGTTGGACGATGGACAGTGGACCACGTTTGTGTTCGTACGTTTCAGGATCGCGATCTCGTCATCATCGACGTGAATGCAATGCGCAAGTGCAACGTGCCGACCCGTCAAGCCGAGTGAATCGAGATAGGCAATGTTGCGAAGTCCGGTCGCTTGTTCTACCAGCTCACACTCATGCCGGTTCTCAGAAGCGTGCGTGTGAACCATGACTCCGCGCTCATGCGCCAGACGCGCAACGTTCGAAAGAAGCTCAGGAGTGCAGCTGACAGCGAAGCGGGGCGCAAAGCAAAAGCGAATGCGCCCATCTGCCTTACCGTGCCACTTTTCGAGTAAGGCGAGCGATTCCTCAACCGAGGCCTCGGTATCCTCATGCAACGCGGCGGGCACTTCCTCGCCCTTGTCCATCATGCACTTGCCAACTGTCGCCCGGTAGCCCGTCTCCTCAACAACCTGGAAAACCGCTTCAGTGTGGTTGACTGTTTCCATTGTTAGCGCGCACGTGGTGCCACCCTTGATCAATTCAGCGATGCCGAGACGCGCCGACGCACGTATGGACGGAACCGAGTGTGCGGCTTCCAGGGGCCAGATGCGCTTTTTCAACCAGTCAATCAGGCTGAGGTCGTCTGCGGCGCCGCGAAAAAGTGTCTGACAAAGATGGATATGCGTCTGAACAAAACCCGGGAGGACCACGCAACCCCGCGCATCAATCACAACGTCGGCCCCTGCGCTCTTGCCGGCAATGCCCTGAATTTGTCCGCCACTGATAAACAGATCACCGCTGACGATGGAATCATGATCATCCATCGTTAGGACTGTGCCGCCTTTGATCAGTATCGATTCGTTCATGAAAAGGGTGTCAGGTGTCGGGTGCCAGGTGTTGGGTGTCAGGCGTCAGTGTGCCACAAATGAAATTTCTCTGACCGGCACCTGGCACCTGACACCTTTATGTCGGGCGGATTATCGGTTTTGAATCCCAGGCTGTAAAGCAATAAATAAGCGCTCAGCAAGCGGGTTATACGAATCCGTTCCCACTGACCGAGCGCTTATTGTTCAGGTAAGACTGGAACTACTTCTTATCTGCCGCTGCAGCCTTGGCGCTACTGTTCGCCGGTTCGACCTTCTCCTCGCGTACAGGCATGCCAAGCTTGACCTTAACTTCTCTTTCGATCTTTCTCAGCAGCTCCGGATTCTCTTTCAATGATTGTTTCGCATTCTCCCGGCCCTGTCCGAGGCGGTCTCCCTTGTAAGAAAACCAGGCGCCGCTCTTTTCGACTACTCGATGCGTTGCCCCGAGATCGAGAACGTCGCCTTCCCGCGATATTCCCTCTCCGTACATGATGTCAAACTCGCATTCACGGAAGGGGGGTGCAACTTTATTCTTGACTACTTTTACCCTGGTGCGGTTGCCCACAACGCGATCGCCGTCCTTAAGTGCACCGATGCGCCTGATATCCAACCGCAAAGAGGCATAAAACTTTAATGCGCGACCGCCGCTGGTGGTTTCGGGATTCCCAAACATCACCCCTATCTTCTCGCGAATCTGATTGATAAAGATGAAGCAAGTGTTCGACTGCGCAACGATCGCCGTCAGTTTGCGCAGCGCCTGCGACATCAGCCGCGCTTGCAGCCCCGGCAACGAATCTCCCATCTCCCCGTCCAGCTCTGCCCGCGGCACTAGCGCCGCAACGGAATCGATGACGATCACATCAACACCGTTTGAACGCACCAGGGCCTCCGCAATCTCCAGTGCTTGTTCGCCGGAATCGGGTTGTGAGATTAGAAGCTGATCCACGTCTACACCGACCTTGCCTGAGTAGTCAGCATCCATTGCATGTTCCGCATCGATGTAGGCGGCTACCCCTCCGGCCTTCTGGGCCTCAGCCACAATGTGCAGAGCGAGAGTGGTCTTACCGGAACTCTCCGGGCCATAGATTTCGATTATGCGACCCCGGGGCACGCCACCAACGCCGACCGCAATGTCCAGACTCAAGGAGGTGGTCGAAATCGCCGGTATATCGGATACTTCGCGTTCACCCAGTCGCATGATTGATCCCTTGCCAAACCTCTTTTCAATGTTTGAGAGCGCGGCTTCGATAGCCTTGCCGCGATCCACGCTTATTCGATCATCAGCCATGACATACATCTCTTTCTTCCGCTCCTTTTCTCACCGGTCATGTTTAGCGCTCCCCGAATGAGCGGGGAGCATAGCACACCTGACGCGAGAATGGAACAGTGTTTCACACTTGCAACAGCAAATAATTTCCGGAGGGTTGAGACCTGCGAAATACCCCTGCGTGCTACGGCAGCCCTCTCTGCGCCAGTCTGTCGGTGAGGTGGCACGCAATTTCCAAATAGCGGATCAGTTCAAGCGGCCCCGGTTGTTGTCAATTAACTCTTGAACTGAGCGACCCGTACGCTGCTCGACTTGTTCGTAGAGGGAAGGGATTCCGCCCGCAGCCTCGTCCCGCGAAAGGCGCTCAATACGCCACATTGGAAAAAACAGTTCGCTAAGGCCCATAAACGGCTCGTCATGCGCGACGGCCCGCACCCAATCATCAAAAGCATTCAAATCGAGACCGCGCAAGAATACCCCAGCAGCGTTGACCTCGTCGAGTATTCCCCAACATTTTTCCCGGGGACTATGGAGGACAAGGATGACCGGGTCCCCGCCCTGGATACGAGTTCTCTTGCTGTCGGCATTGTTCATTACTTAAGACCTGACTGGCGATGGATCATCAGCTTCCAATTCTTGGAGCCTCTTATCAAGGCTAGTTCTTCAAATCAACTCGTGGTCGGGAAGGTGGGCTTGCCCCCGCTGTGTTGGCTCCCACCAATGCTGAGATGAACTGTCCGCACTTGATCAGATGACCCTAAGGATGAACCAGAGCACGCGTGAAGTTACCGACTCTTTGCACGATGTCCGGCGCGCTGGCGCATCTTTCAATCTCAGCGACAATAGCCGATCCCACCACTGCCGCATCCGCATAGGCCCAAGTTTTTGCCACTTGTTCCGCAGTCGAGATCCCGAAACCAACTGCAACCGGCAGATCGGAGCATCGCCGTACGCGACTAACCAGATTTTCGGCTGCGGCACTGACATCCGCTTGCTGGCCGGTAACTCCCGCGCGCGATACAGCATAGATAAAGCCGGTCGCCCTTTCAGCAATCGCCTGTAAGCGCACGTCGGTAGATGTTGGCGCCACGAGAAAAATCAGATCAAGTTCTCTTGCCCTTAGCGCGCCTGCGAACTCCTCCGATTCCTCGAGGGTCAGATCGGTAACCAGGACGCCGTCAATCCCTGCTTCCTCTGCGTCACGGATAAGGTTCATCACCCCATATTGCATCAGAGGATTGTAGTAGCTGAAAAGAACGATGGGGACATTCGTTCTCC
>CAZVHN010000301.1:0-8120 GCA_964626895.1 uncultured Chloracidobacterium sp.
CAGTTCATGGCGGGAAAGGAGCGTACTCAGGAAGAGTTCTTTCATACATTTAATTCGCTGTACGACCAACAGAAGCAAATCGTTATTAGTTCCGACTGCCCTCCCCGAGAGATCCCGACCCTTGAAGAGAGATTACATTCCCGCTTCGAGTGGGGACTGATCGCCGACATCGAGCCTCCAGATCTTGAAACGAAAGTTGCTATCATCAACCGCAAAGCCGAGATCATGGGAGTGACAATCCCCGACGATGTGGCCCTGTTTATTGCCACAAGAGTCAAGAACAACGTTCGTGAACTTGAGGGCTCTCTAGTGCGGCTTATTGCTATCTCTTCGTTGCGCGGGGATAAGATCTCCACGGTTTTGGCGCAAGACGCTGTTCGTAACATAGCTGGTGAAGAGGAATCTGGCGTAATTACGATTCAGCAGATTCAAAAGATCGTAGCTAACAACTTCAAGATGAGAGTCGACGAATTAATCTCAAAGAGCAATGCCCGACAGTTCTCCCGGCCTCGGCAGATCGCGATGTATCTTTGTAAGAAGTTAACAAAACATAGTTATCCAGAGATTGGGCGGGCTTTCGGTGGTAAGCACCACACGACCGTTATTCACTCGTTTGCCAAAATCCAATCTCTAAAGTCCAGCGACTCCGGTATGCAGAAACTCGTCAACGAACTTTCTGAACGCCTTGAGAAATAAAGGCGACGCGTTTCCACAGGGTATAGTGCAGTTTAATTCTCGCCAGATAGGGAAAATAGGAACTTTGAAACAGAATGTCACAGCCCCTGCTTTAATAGTTGGTGAGAAACTGGACGTGCGGACTGTTTGAGTGTTTTTTTTCTACAGTCTGGTGTCGTCGACAATATCTTATTTCACAACCCATGTGGAGTTGAACTATTGAGTCTAAGAAGTTTAGTTAGTTTTCCTCAAATCAACAGGCACTATTACTACTACTAGAAATAAAGATAATTATTTCTAATTAACAGGAGCAGACCTACAGCGTGAGAGATTCCTGAAGGCGATTCAAAGATTTAAGGAGAGTGCAAGAATGCAGTTCGTCGTTGGTAAACAGAACCTTCAAAAAGAACTTGGTTTCGTCCAGGGAGTGGTCGAGAAGAAGAACACGATTCCAGTTCTTTCAAATATTCTGATTGAGTCCGTTGGTGAGAACACAATCAGGATCACCGGAACGGACCTGGACGTGACCATTCGCTGTGATATGGATGCAGAAGAGATTAGTACTCCGGGTGCTATCTGTGTGCAGGCGAGAAAACTCTTCGAGATTGCCAGACTGCTTCCCGATGCCCCAGTGAGTTTTAAAAAGGAAGATAACGACTGGGTTACCGTGGAATGCGATCGGTCGAAGTTTAAGATGGTAGGCGTTGGTCGCGATGCATTTCCGGAGGTCCCTACTTCTAAATCTGCCCCTACAAAGATCTCGGCCGGTGTTCTAAAGGCGCTAATCGACCGAACAATCTTCGCCATAACCCAGGAAGAATCGAGATACACACTCTCCGGCGCAAAGTTCATCCTGGATAAATCAGGGGCCAAGATGGTTACGACAGATGGTCACAGGCTCGCCTATGTGGAAAAAAAGGAGGTCGCGAAAAACGGAGCCAGCGACACCCTGGATACGCTAATACCTCGTAAAACATTGGCCGAGCTTACGAA
Source organism: uncultured Chloracidobacterium sp. (assembly GCA_964626895.1). Classification (GTDB taxonomy): domain Bacteria; phylum Acidobacteriota; class Blastocatellia; order Pyrinomonadales; family Pyrinomonadaceae; genus PSRF01. Next base: position 1,669 of record CAZVHN010000301.1, read on the forward strand.
GCTGACGGCCGGTTTTGACGGTGAGATCAGTCTGGGGATGGATGAAAATCATATCTACTTTGAAGTGGGCCCCAGGCTATTAATCTCCCGAATGCTCTATGGGCAGTTTCCAAATTACGAGATGGTAATGCCCAAGAACAACGATAAGTCAGTCGAGTTCGATGGTGCTCTTCTTAATCAAGCCATTCGGCGTGTGGCTCTAATGGCGGACGAACGCTCGCACGCTATCCGCTTTCATCTTGAGCCGAATCAGTTAGTTATCAGTTCACAGAACGCCGAGGAAGGAGAAGCTCGAGAGACTATCCAGGCGGAATACACTGGAGAGGAGACCGACATCGGATTCAACGCGCAATATCTGCAAGACTTCCTCAACGTGATGGGAGACGGCAAGGTCGCTTTTGAGTTCAAAGACGGAAACTCCCAAGCTCAACTTCGCCCGGCTGAGGGCGGCGACTATGAATACAAATATGTGGTGATGCCGATGCGCATCTGAGTAAGACCCTTTCTCGTAGTACACCAACGTACACCAAACCACCCCTTATTATTTGCGAAGCGCTCTCCCAGGGTCGAGGGGAGGGCGCTTTGTATTTGTTGCTCTAGCGCTTTCAGTACTCCGTTTCAGGAACCTGCTCGGGCATATGCTAAAATTCAAGCCATGATCCTCGAGTCTATTGAGGCCCACCACTTCCGCAATTTAAGCGGAACGATCCTCTGGGGCCCCGGTCTTAATATTATTTTTGGAAACAACGGCCAGGGTAAGACAAATTGGCTGGAGGGAATCTATCTTCTCTCCAGAACGAAATCTTTTCGCACTCAGCGTCTTCAGGAATCAATAAGATTTGGCGAGGAGATGGCCTTCGTAAGAGGCAATGTCTCCAGCGGTGAACTTCTGCGAGATCTGCAGGTCACACTCCAAGGCAACACGAAATCAATCTGGGTCAATGGCAAGAGGGAACAGTTGGTAAGATATCTAGGTCAACTGCAGGTCTTTGCGTTCACTTCCGATGAGCTCGAAGTAGTTAGAGGAATGCCTGAGGCGAGAAGACGCTTCATTGATCGTGGAGTCGCTTCTTTGAGACCGGCCTACGTGCAAACCCTTTCCAATTACAAGAAGGTCCTCAAACAGAAGAACCGAATTCTTCAGGACTCCATTGAGACCGGGCTGAGCTTGGCCGATACAGAAGATCTGGTGGCGCCCTGGAATGAACAGTTGGTGAACCTGGCACATCAAATACACCAGTCTAGAACAGACTACATTGGGCGGATAAATGAAGTATTGGAGCGCGGACTCTTCGAGCGGCGTGAGATCCAAATCCGATACGTTTCGTCGCTGGACGGCAAGGGCGATTTGAATGATTACGAGTCGCTGCTCGACCGCCGACTACATCTTCGACTTGAGGCCGAGCTATCTGCCGGCCGTGCCCTCATAGGTCCCCATCGCGACGATTTAGAGATACTTCTGGAGGGCCACGAGATGCGGGTTTACGGGAGCTCCGGGCAACAGCGTAGCGCATTGTTATTATTAGACTTAGCGGCAATTTCGGTTTATAATTCCTGGCACGATGATTACCCGGTTTTTCTCATCGACGATGTGGATGCGGAACTAGACGAAAAGAGGATAAACAGTCTGTTGGAATATCTTGAAGGTCGCACTCAGACGTTCATTACAACCTCGAAACGCTCCCACGTCCAAACATTCATGTCGAGAGCAAGCGTGTATGAAGTTGAAGACGGTAAAGTGACCAACGGCGAACCGAAAAGAGACTCGGTTTCCACGGCTTTAGCGTAGGAAGTGGTCGCCCTGAGCGTGCCAGACCAAACAAAACATTTACTAGCAACAGTATTGATTTGAGTTAAGGAGAATAGCTTGGCCATAGCAGGTATAACGGCAGACAAGAAATACGATTCCTCTTCCATCACAATTCTTGAAGGGCGAGAAGCCGTCCGAAAGCGCCCGGCGATGTACATCGGTTCGACCGGAGAGTTAGGTCTTCATCACCTGGTTTATGAGGTTGTCGATAATTCAATAGACGAAGCGCTGGCTGGATATTGCGACACCGTCGAAGTGACCATTCATCTCGACAACTCGATCACGGTAATCGACAACGGTCGCGGAATTCCGGTTGACGAAATTAAGAAAGAAAGAAGGTCGGCCGCGGAAGTGGTTATGACCAAGCTTCATGCGGGCGGAAAATTTGACTCCAATGCGTACAAAGTTTCCGGCGGCCTTCATGGTGTGGGCGTTTCTGTCGTCAACTTTCTCTCAGAGACCTTACGCCTGGAGATATGGAGAGATAGTAAGACTTACGAACAGGAGTATGTTCGCGGCGTTCCGGTTGTTGCCCTGAGGCAGACAGGAAAAACCAAGAAGCGCGGAACGAAGATCACGTTCAAGCCAGACTCGCAGATTTTCGTTCACACCGAGTTTAGCTTCGATAAGCTGTCAGAGCGTTTGCGCGAGAAGGCCTTCCTCAATAAGGGCATTCGCATCACGATCAAGGACGAGCGGGAAGAGCCGGAGCGTTCACACGAGTTCTACTACAAGGGCGGTATTGCGGAGTTCGTGAAACATCTCAACAAGAATAAGACCACGCTTCACGACAAGCCTATCTATTTCGAAAAGGAAGGCGACAGTCTCTCGATTGAGGTTGCTATCCAGTACAACGATGGTTACGACGAGAAGGTCTACTCGTTTGCCAACAACATAAACACGGTGGATGGTGGCTCTCACCTTTCAGGTTTTCGCTCGGCCTTCACGCGAACGATCAACGCCTACGCGCAGTCGTCTGGCCTGGCGAAGAATTTCAAGACTTCTCTGACCGGGGATGATGTTCGCGAAGGTCTGGTTGCAGTTATTTCCGTCAAGCTGCCTCAACCTCAGTTTGAAGGACAGACTAAGGGTAAGCTCAACTCAGACGTGAAGGGGGCCGTGGAGTCGTTTCTAAACGAACAGCTAACGGAGTTTTTCGAACAGAACCCCACAGTTGCCAGGAGGGTTGTCGGCAAGTCTCTCGACGCTGCCCGGGCCCGGGAGGCTGCCAGGAAAGCGCGTGAAATCGTACGCAAGGGCGCGATGGGTTCAACCATGCTCCCTGGAAAGCTGGCTGATTGCCAGGAGCGCGATCCTGCGCTGTCGGAGATTTACATCGTCGAGGGCGACTCGGCGGGTGGATCAGCTAAACAGGGACGCGACCGGAAAAACCAGGCGATTCTTCCGCTCAAGGGCAAGATCCTTAATGTCGAGAAGGCGCGATTCGACAAGATGCTGGGGCATAGCGAAATCAAATCGCTGATTATGGCGCTGGGAACAGGGATCGGGAAAGAAGATTTCGACGCCAGCAAGCTCCGCTATCACAAGATCATTCTGATGACCGACGCTGACGTCGACGGTTCCCACATCAGAACACTGTTGTTAACTTTCTTCTATCGACAGATGGCCGAGTTGGTTGAAAAGGGATACGTGTATATCGCACAGCCACCCTTATTTAAGGTAAAGCGGGGCAAGAAAGAGGAATACATCAAAGACGAAGGCTCGATGATCCGCTATCTGATGCGCATGGCGACAGCCGACATGACTGTAAAGACAACCGGCGCCAAAGACGTCATCGAAGGTAAAGAGCTGGCGAAGTCATTGGAGATGATGGTCGACTTTAAGCATTACTGCGAGCGAGCGGCGCGGCGCATCGGAGGCGATTCGCACCTACTGCAGACTTTGCTGGAGGCTTTTGGCGGCAAAAAAGGCGTTTTGCGCAAAGAGGGTGCAACTCTTCGCAAGATCTTTCAGGATGGCGACCTCATGGCCCGGGTTGAAGCCGTCCTGGCCAAGGCCGGGTACAAGACCGAGCTCTCGACCGATGAGGAACATGGATTGTGGGAGATCGAAACCTCAACGAACTCCGGTATTAACCTTTCCATCGATTGGAACTTTGCCAGCTTTGTAGAGTTTCAGAAAGCAGTTGAACTTTATAGTGAGCTCGAAGATAAACTGGCGGCGCCCTTCACAACAGGTGCGAATGGAACTCAGGAAGAGATTCCCACGCGCGATGCTCTACTTGAGAAGGTCCTGGCCGCAGCGAAAAAGGATTTGAGTATTCAACGATACAAAGGGCTTGGCGAGATGAATCCGGAGCAACTATGGGAGACAACCATGAATCCGGAGAAACGAACGCTGCTCCAAGTGAGAATCGACGACGCGGTGGAAACCGATGAGATTTTTACGGTTCTGATGGGCGACGCAGTAGAGCCACGACGTAAGTTCATCGAGGACAACGCTCTCGACGTGAGAAACCTCGATGTCTAGAAAGTAAAAATCGGGAGCAACGGCCTCAGCTCCCGATTGTCTGACTTACTTCTCACCAAATCTGCTAGCACGAAAACGCGCGAGCTTAATCGGAGCTTCCGGAGGAATGCCGGCCTTTCGCGCCGCGATCTCTACCTGCTTCGCCACCGAGTCCACGCCCTCCAAATCCGGCAGCAACAAGCCCCGGTGTGAACCCGATTCATCCTCTACAATTACACCGTAAACTGCCGGGTCGAGATCCGCCAGCGTGGCCGGCTCCGGCGCCGAAAGCACATCAACTGAATAGCGCAGCTGCGAAAGTTCCTCAGCCGTCACTGGTGAGAAACGCGGATCCCGCGTGGCCGCATTGATCGCGTTGGCGATGATCTCCTCTGCCAGAGTCTCCTTGGCCGGCTCGATGGTTCCAATGCAGCCGCGTAATTGTCCGTCATGCGTTTTGAGAGAAACAAAGCAGGCAGCCCGTGCACCGAGCAGCCCCGCGTTGGCTTGAGAAGAATCTATTTGTGTTCCGCGCAGCACATAAGTTTCCACGGCCGCGCGGGCGAGGTGAGGCAGATCCGCGGCGCTGAACGACTCTCGGTCGAAATCACCTTCGGCAGTACTTTGCTCCCGGTACTCTTGCAAAGCGGGCCGCTTGCCCGTCAATTGCGCAACAAGATAACCAACTCCAAACGGCGCCTCATAGTGAATGACCTCGCAGGCCCATGGCTGTTCTCTGGTCGCTCCCAGGGCGATCAGCATCGAGCGGTAGCCACACTCACCGGCGCTGCGACGCAGATCTTGATCGATGTTGATTATACGTTCGGGAGAATTTGTGCGAAGGGCCTCTACAACTTCGTTGTCAAAAATGTATGCGGTCGGGTTGTATCCAGCGGGCGCATCAAGTTTCAGCCGGTGACTTAGATCTCCGCTGGCAATTAACCCGGCGGATCGGCCTGTTTCGTTGATCGCTTTTCCGATGCAAGAGCCGAAGCGTAAATGGTCTTCGTTGGACAGGAAACTGTACCCAAGGGCCACGACGCGGCCAGTCCAGCCGTTGCGTTGTAGAAAGTAGAGCGGGACTGCAGTTCCGTGGTCCAGGTTTTGGCCGCTCCCCAGGCCCACGACCTCGTAGTCTTCCATAGCTGCGGCTTCTGAGATTGCCTGGAGCAACCCTTCGTCAAGCGGAGCTTCGAAACGCACCGCGGGCGCACGGAAGTTTGCGAAGTTCCCGTGAAGTACCGGACCTTGATAAGCAACAAAGGCATATCGCTCCAGAGGAGCGTGAGGTGAAATCAGAACAACAGTTTCGGCTCCACTGGAGATAAGGCGCTTGGTAAGTTCCGCCATCCCATCGATGGATCCCCGCACCTCAGCAGCCGACTCACCTCCCACCTCCGGAACCATAATCGGTGGATGAGGAGCGATACCCGAGAAAACTATTGAACTTTCGCTTCCCATTGTGGCCCTCAACTTACCGGAACCGAACCGCTAATACCCACACGTTGGAAGGTAAACAAAGCAACTGGGCACAACTCGTTTAGGAGTCGTGCACGGTTGCAGAGAAAGCTGTCAGGGAACGCCGGTATTCTACCATCTTGTTATTACGCAATGAATGCCAATTGCGCATGATCGACAAACACCTCTATCATGCCTTCCGAGCATGGAACAGTTTGAGGCACTCATTGTTGGAGCGGGCCCGGCCGGGTCGTTTGCTGCTGACTTGCTGGCAAGGGCTGGCGTGAAGGTAGCCTTGTTTGATGGCCGGCCAGAGGGCGAACCAAAGGCGTGCGGTGGTGGTGTCACGGCAAAAGCTTTGAAGGCGTGGCCACATTTGCTGAATGCCGTTGGCCGCACAGTAGATGAACTGGAGATGTATTCTCCTTCCGGCAAACGTCTTCATCTGCAGTTGGAAGAGCCTTTCGCGATCTACTCCCGCATCGCCTTTGACTCATACCTGCGCGACCGAGCAAGAGCTGCAGGCGCGGAAGTCATTGCCGCCAAAATCTCGGCGCGTGGAATTAAGCGCACTCAGAATGGCTGGTCGTTAAGAGAGGTGGCGGGCGCTTCCACCCCGGCGGGTATGGCACCGCAGCCGAGATGCTCGGCCGGGGACCCCGCTCTGCCCCGCTGGGGACCCCGGGCTGCCGGCGCTGAATGGTCAGGTCAAATG
>CAZVHN010000302.1:0-2446 GCA_964626895.1 uncultured Chloracidobacterium sp.
CCTATGGCCCGATTAAAGTGGGTGCCCACTTTGTGCCGTGGGATGAATCGCTTATCGGCGTTCAAGGTGACACTTGGGAAATTGTCGACTGGTGATGGAGAGTTCTTCGCCACCTCGCCTTATAAAAAGAGTTTTGTGTGCTTTTGGGGTTTCAAACCCATAACGAAAGCACACACATAAAAAAGAGACTTTTTGTGTGCGAGTTGTGTGCGAACATGACTAGACAGGCGTAGACACGGCAGCACACTTACCGTGAAGGCGCAGATAAATATATACTCGGTTGTACAGGTGTGGACAGGGCTGGATGCCCTGCTTAAGATTCGTAATTAGAAGGTCGCCGGTTCAACTCCGGCAGCCGGCTCCAGAGGTCTTCCATGCTAGATCATACAGCATCAGCCCAGCCTGCCACAGTATGATTGAAAGTGGTGGCCCTCTTGACGTCGTCGCCGTCTTGGCTGGGTGGCCGGGTTGACTAGGGTGGACGTGTTGACTAGGGTGGCCGTGTTGTCTAGGATGGCCGTGTTGACTAGGGTGGCCGTGTTGACTTGGGTGGCCCTGTTGTTAGGGTGGCCGTGTTTAGGGTGGCCGTTGACACTCCTCCGTAACGGGTATATAAGGCAGACAAGAAGCGAAGGCTAGTCTTGCGGTTATCCTTACGAGAGTTCGACTCCCGTTCGTAATTATTCTTGAGAGGTCGGCTCCCGAATCCGACCCGCAGGGAATTCAACCGAAAATTGCGCTTAGTCTGGTGGGTATGGATCCCACGTCGCCGCTTGTATCTTCCGCGCAAGCACCGTCAAAGCCACAGCGAAATTCGTCCCTGCTTTTGAGTAGTTTTAACCGAGCCGTCTTTTTCTTGGTAAAGGGTGATCTCGATACCCAGCGCATACAAACCAAAGGAAACCATCATCCTGACGGACAAGTGAACCACAAAGGAGACCTCCCATGAAAAAAGCTCTTACATTCGGGCTGGCGTTTTCTTGCTTGGCACTCGGGCTCAGCCGATCGAGCTTCGCTCAAGACAACGCGTCTCGAACCCCAGTTTCAGTCGCAGCAGAGAGCGGCAATAGGGAGCAGGATAGACTAAATGGTCCGGTGCGCCGCGTTCGAGTGGAAACCGCAAAGATGATTGTGAAAGATGGCAACTGGGTCGAGGGTCCGCGCGAGGTTCTCGGAATCGCGACTTACGATCCGACAGGAAGAAAGATTGATTCCGTCGCCTACCCCGTGGAAGCCGGCACCATGCCGGGCAAGGAGCAGTATCTTTACGACGATAAAGGAAACGTCGTGGAGATGATCTTACGGGGCACTGACGGTTCTATGCTCAGCAAAGAGACTTACAAGTACGAATTTGACCAGATGGGAAACTGGACGAAAATGAGTAGCTCAGTCGCTGTCTATGAAAACGGTAAAATTAGTTTCGAACCGACTGGGATCACCTATCGCACTATCAGCTATTACTACAATCAAGCGATCGAGAAACTCAACGCGCCTTCACCGAAGTCTAAGGAAGTTTTAGCGTCGAGTACCTCTTCGACACTTCTCCCAAACTCAAATAGATCGTCGACTGATTCTCCGCGCCCTTCAACACCTCCCGCCCAGGTAAACATTACCATTATACCGGCGTCAGAGGCGGCGAATGCCCACGCAAAGAAAGAGCCCGTTACCGCGCCGGCTTCAGTTGCCCCAGCCAAAAGCGGCACTGCAGCACCAGACGGCCCAGTCGCAACATCAAGCGAGATCCGTACTACTCCTGATAACGCCCCGGCAACAATCGTTAAGAAGGAGGCAGTTAACGCGCCGGCTTCGGTCGCCCCAGCTAAAAGCGGCACTCCAACATCAGACAGCCCAGTCGCAGCGTCAGGCGAGATCCCTGAGGTTCCCGATGACGCCCCGGCAACAAGTGTGGTTCAACATGTTGCAGAAGATGTCCTGCGCAATGCGGCCATAGAATTGCCGAAGCCTGAGTATTCGGAAGCGGCTTTGCTTGCCCGAGCTAGCGGTAAAGTAAAAGTCCAGATACTAGTGGATGAGAAAGGCCATGTGACGAATGCACAAGCGACTTCGGGTCACCCGCTCCTGGGAGCTGCAGCGGAAGCCGCAGCGCGTAGAGCGCGATTCTCGCTCACGAAAGCCTCCACCGGGGCGACAAGAGTTTACGGCGTGATCAGCTATGACTTTGTACCGCCAACACCAGCCAGCGAAGCATTTCCCCCCACCGGTCCGACAATCGATAGAAATCCGCCGAAACCTGATGACGACAAACCCGAGGCAAAACCGGTTCCTGAGAGGGCCGCCTTTGTTGAATCGAAACCGAAGGCCTCGGCGAATTACTCGGAAGCAGCCAGGCCGTTTTACGACAAAGGTGTGGCATTCCAGGCATCAGACCATCACGCGGAAGCGGCTGAAGCATTCGATCAGGCCGTTAGAGTCGACCCCAACTATG
>CAZVHN010000303.1:0-2843 GCA_964626895.1 uncultured Chloracidobacterium sp.
CGGTAATTAACAAAAAAGGAAACTCTTCACTTGTGACTTCCTTAGTTGCCCGATAGGGAATGCGGCGCAGCGCGGCCGTTTTGCCAACGGGAAAACTTTCGGCGTGCATCACCTCGGTTCCGGGGTGGTCTTCAGCCGGACACGGCCATTGCAAACCACCATCGTCCAGCCGCGGATAGGTGATGCCCTTGCCAGCCGGCCAAACGGAACGGATTTCGTTCCAAATCTCTTCAGCAGAATCGTAATCGAAGAACTCCCCCTTGCCCATCGCCTTAGCGACCCCACATATGATCTCCCCGTCCGGCTTCGACTGACCGACAGGCTCGATGGCCTTGCGAATGCGCTGAATGCGACGTTCGGCATTCATAAATGTACCGTCTCTCTCAAACGTCGAAGCTGCAGGCAGGAACACAGAACCAAACTGACGCGCCGTTTCATTGAGAAACATGTCCTGAACGATCACGAACTCTAGCGAGCTCAGCGCTTGTTGAGTTGCAGATGCGTTAGCATTCGTCAGCGCAATGTCGTAACCAATGGCCCACAGAGCTTTCAGTTTGCCTGCTTCGGCGGCATCCATCATTTCGAGCATGTTCATACCATGCTCTTGCGGAACTGACGTGCGCCAAACGCTCTCGAACAATGGCCGCGCGTCATTCAAAGAAACACTCCCTGTGAGAATGCCCGGATCGCAGCCCATATGCGCCGCGCCCTGAACATTGTTCTGACCGCGGAGCGGGTTGATGCCTGTGCCGGGTTTGCCGATGTTGCCCGTGAGAAGCGCGAGATTGACCAGACACATGACTCCCTCGGTGCCTTGCGTGTGTTCGGTGATGCCCAAACCGTGGAAACACATCGAAGGTTTACTGGCGGCATAAAGTCGGGCCGCCTTGCGGATAAGATCTGCTTTTACTCTGCAAATAGCCTCGACCTCTTCCGGGGGGAATTGCTTGATGAAGTCGCAGAACTCATCCCACTCGGCCACGCGTTCACTCGCAAATTGGCGGTCGAACAATCGCTCTTCTACGATCGTGTGAGCCAATGCATTCAGCAGCGGAATGTTCGTGCCGGGTCGTGGCTGCAAGTGAATCCTCGCATATTGGGTAAGCTCGATCTTTCGCGGGTCGATGACGATCAAATTTGCGCCATTCAGGGCCGCTTGCTTGATCCGGGCGCCTACTATTGGATGGTTCTCAGTGGCATTGGCTCCGCAGATGAGGATTGTTTGAGCCTTCTCAATATCGTTATAGGAATTGGTCGCCGCGCCCGTTCCGATCATAAGCTTCATCGCCGCGGCCGTGGGCGTGTGGCAGACTCTCGCACAGCAATCTACGTTGTTCGTGCCAACAGCAACGCGCGCGAATTTTTGCGCGAGATAGTTCTCCTCGTTCGTTCCCCGGGCCGAACCAAGGATGCCGATACTCTCGGGTCCGTGTTCTTCCAGAATGCGCTTCAGTCGATTTGCCGCAAAAGAGATCGCTTCTTCCCACGTGGCGCGATGCCAATCACCGTCTTTACGAATCATCGGCTCAGTGATTCGATCCACCGCGTAGACAAAATCGAAAGCGTAGCGCCCTTTGACGCATAGGTGCCCACGACTCACAGAAGCGTCAAATAAAGGCTTTATCGATACGATCCGGTTCTCGTTTGTGCCAACGCTCATCTCGCAACCCGTGCCGCAATAGGGACACGTGGTTCTAGTCCAGTTTGTCGGCTTCCCACGCGCGAGCACGGACTTGTCTTCCAGAGCGCCGCTGGGGCAGGTATCCACGCAGGCCCCGCAACTAACACAGGAACTTTCCCGCAGCGTGCTCCCTGAGTCAGGGACAATTTTGGTATCGTGTCCTCTATTGAGCACTTGCCAAACAAACTGGCCCTGCACCTCGTCGCAGATGCGCACGCACCGATAACAAACAATGCACTGCGACATGTCGACGTGAATATAAGGATGGGAGTCGTCGAGAAGGCTTGTTTCGTGCGATCCGTCGAAGTCGCTTTCGGTCAAACCGTATTGCAGCGCATAACTGTAAAACGGTTTGTCAGGAGCTTCCCGCAGACCTTCCCCTGGGTGATCCTGCGCTAACATCCTCAAAAGCATGCGCCGCTCGTTCTCAAGCGCTGGAGTGTGAGTCGAGATCACCATGCCATCGGCGAGGAGGGTGTCGCAGGCCGTAACGGGCCGCAGTTTTCCTTCAACTTGTACGAGGCACATGCGACAACTGCCAATCGGCTTTAGTCGCGCGTCGTGACAAAGGGTAGGAATACTGACACCGATAGCGCCAGACGCCTCCAGAATGGAGACACCTTCCTCAAACTCGTGGCGCTGGCTGTCAATGACCGCTTTGGCCAATTCTGATCCTTCTCGCTTAGTTGAGGTAGTCAGCCTTCGTAGGCAAGATCGTCATACTCTTCTCCGCAGATCTCACAGCGGAACGGATTATCTAACCCGGATTCGATGGCCTCGCTCACGAAGCGAAAGGTCTCTTCGTCAACGTAAGCAGCCCTGGCACACATGCCACAACGGACTTCATGCTCGTTCCGCTCCGTCATGAACGAAGTCGGGCCGGTCGCCGTTTGTTGGTCTGGGTCGATGTAGGATCTTAATGTGGTCATGAGTTTTCTCCTTACTTGCGGCTGATTTCCAGCTAGATGTCCCGATTGCATTAGAGGGCAGGATCAGCCAGCTTGATTGGACGTGCTATGAGCACGGGGCATGGCGCCTGCCGCAGAATTCGATCGACATTTGAACCAAAGAGCGCACGCACGCTGAAGTCGCTGCCGCTAGCGCCCAGGCAGATCAAATCGATTTCATGTTCCTTCGCGTAGGCAAGCACTTCCTGGTAGGT
>CAZVHN010000304.1:0-4096 GCA_964626895.1 uncultured Chloracidobacterium sp.
TACAGACAACGAGTCGATCAACGTTGGGACAGTAGTAAATTTGGCATCTGTCATCTGTAGATAAGTCCCACAAGAATTGGGCTGTACTCTTGGAAGTCGCTAAAAGAAAAACTTGCAAGGTTCTGAAATGCCAAATGAGAAATGTCAAATGAGAATTGTCAAATCTCCCTCTTCGTCTTCGTAGGTTCACTTCTTCGTAAGGCTGCTGTGGATAGTCTCAATCCACAGGTCGGTTTTGATGAACCCTGTTCCCCAGGACTTCCACTCTTCGGGTAGACCTTCCGTTTTTATCTGCGCCAGAGTTTTGCCCGCGGCCATTTTCTTGCGGACGATATCCGTGGTTTCCACGAGCATGCGGTGGTAGAGCTTTAAATCGTCCGCGGTGGAAATCGGGCCGTGGCCGGGAATGAGCTTCACCCCGGCGGGCAGCCTGCCGAGAATCTCTCCGATGTTCCTGGCCAATCCCTCAACGGTGCCTCCACTTCCAAGGTCGACGAAGGGAAAGCGGGCGGCGAAGAAATCATCGCCCATATGCACGACGTTTGAGCCGGTGAAAAAGATCACGCTGTCGCCATCAGTATGGCCCTGAGGGAAGTGAATCACACGGATCTCCTCGCCGTTGAAATGGACCGACAAGGATTGGCCAAAGGTTATTACCGGCAAGGCTTCTTTTGGTGAAGCGGGAGTTGTGCTTTTGAAGACTTCGATTCTCTGCTCGGTCGACATTCTCTTGCGTACATTGTCATGGGCGATAATTGGCGCCTCGGGACCAAAGACCACATTGCCGCCTGTGTGATCCCCGTGCCAGTGAGTGTTTAAGACGAATTTGAGTTTGCCTTCGCCCAGTGTTTTCAAAGCGGCTTTAATCTTGTCGGCGAGCGGAGCAAACTGGTCGTCGACGATCAAGATGCCGTCGCTGCCGATTGAGACTCCGATGTTGCCGCCTGAGCCTTGCAGCATATAGACGTTGCCGGCGACCTTCTCGGCCTTAATTTCAACCTTCGAAAAGTCCTGCTGCCCGTAGTTGGGCGACGCAGAGCAGACGATTAGGGCGGTAAAGACCAAAAGATGCTTTCTCATGAACTACTCCTCAGAGTGAAATCGCGAGCTTTGCTCGCTCCTGGAGGCGGGACGCCCGCGCTCCCAGCTAATTACTTGACGCAATTATCCCTGGTCGGGATTCTTCAAGACGGCGATAAAAGGCAGGTTTCGATAGCGTTCGGCGAAGTCCAGTCCGTACCCAACCACGAAGTGATCGGGAATCTTGAAGCCGAGATAATCGATTTCCACTTCTCGCTCCCTGCGCTCGTGTTTGTCGAGCAGAGCCACGAGTTTTACACTGACGGCGCCGCGCGATTTCAAGTTGGCCATTAGATAAGAGAGCGTCAGGCCCGTGTCGACGATGTCCTCAACCACGATCAAGTCACGTCCTTCAACGGGCACGTCGAGGTCTTTGAGGATGCGAACTTCACCGGAGGTTCGAGTTGACGAGCCATAGCTTGATATCGCCATAAACTCAATGCCCAGACGCGTATCGATTGCGCGCAAGAGATCGCTCAGGAAAAAGCAAGCGCCTTTGAGCACACCGATAAGCAGCGGATTGCGTCCAGAATAATCGCGAGTGATCTCAGCGCCTAACTCCTTGATGCGAGACTGAATCTGCTGCTCCGACAACAGCACTTCAAGGTTGGGATTGCTGAACTCAGATGGTATTTGTGCGGAAGACGTAGCCAATTTATCTCCTCAGGAACTATCGAATTAGAATGGCTTACCTTTGCGTATGAGACCGTGGTGCGACATACTATGCAAGCTCTTCCCTTGAGGTCAATGTTAAAGTCGAATCCAGCCACAAATAAAACAGAAACGTCTGCGAAACCCCGCCTGAGGCATGCCTGGCTCGGAAGTTTGTTCATGGTCGGCGTGCTAACCATGTCTATTCAAGGCGTGGCGACCCAGCAGACACAGCCGATTCAACCCTGTTCAGATAAGCCTAAGCCCTGCACTAGCGAGGCAACTTCCGCAAGCAAGGAAACCTCAGCGAGCAAGCGAACTTCCCCAGGCAAGCGAACTTCCTCACGTAAGCGAACTTCCTCACGTAAGCGAACCTCAGTCAGCCAGCCAAGTTCAGCAACAGTACCGGCAACAGTTGAGGGCCAGGTTAGCGAGACTCTCGTTGATGCGAGTATCCCCAATGATCCAGCGATCGAGAAAATGCTGGCGCCCTACAGCGCGAAGGTGCGTGCGCTTGAAGTCGTGATTGGAAACCTCGAGGGCGAGCTGAAAAAGGGTTCCGTGGGGGGCGGAAATCTCGGTAACTTCGTGGCCGATGGCATTCGAGTTCAGTCGAGCGCAAAACTTGGAAAGCCTGTTCTGCTCGCCGTCACTAACAGCGGCGGGTTACGCAAGAACACTATTGCGGCCGGAGACCTGCGCGCTGCCGACATTTTTGAGCTTCTACCCTTTGAAAATGCACTGGCCGAAGTTGATCTAACTGGAGAGCAGTTACTGAAACTCCTGAATGTAGTAGTTTCCGGGGGCGATGCCCTGTCAGGTGCACGTATCAAATATCGAATGAATGCTGATAACAGACCGGAGCTGGTTAGCGCCCGTCTGCTCGACAGCCAGGGCAGGGAAATGGAGATTGATCCGAAAGCTACCTACTCTATCGTTACGATTGACTACCTTCTGAAACTTGGCAGTGGCAGGTATTCGATTCTACAGGAAGGGAAAAACGTCAGACCTTTCGGCGTAACAATTCGCGACGCACTAATGGATCATGTGAAGGCTGAAACCGCTGCCGGCCGCCCCATCAGGGCAGATTTAGATGACCGGTTTGTCCTGACTAGTCCCGATGCCCAAAAGCCAGAGAGCCCGCAAAGATGATCACACGAAGAAAGTTTTTGACTACGTCTGCGATCTTCGGCACAAGCCTGGTTGCTCGTCCGTGGGACCTGGCATTTTCGTCTGGCAGCGTAGCCGGATCATTAACCGCGCCGCTTTTGAATTCCGTTCGTGGCGAAACGCTGATCACGATTCTGCATACGAACGACACTCACTCCCAGATCGATCCGCTACCGGCAAACGACAAACTCTACGCCGGCAAAGGTGGCGTGGCGCGGCGAGCAACGCTGGTTAAGCGAGTGCGCAAGGGGAATCCCAACACACTCTTGATCGACGGCGGTGACGTCTTTCAGGGTACGCCTTACTTCAATTTCTACAAGGGTGAAGTTGAATATAAAGCGATGTCGGAGATTGGCTACGATGTCGGCACGCTTGGTAATCACGAATTCGACAATGGCGTCGAAGCCCTGGCCGCGGCAATGCAATTCGCAAGATTCGATCTAGTTTCCGCGAATTATGACGTGCGAGGGACGCCTCTCGAGAGCAAGGTAAAACAGTATGTGGTACGTGAGATTAAAGGCGTGCGCATTGGTTTGTTTGGGTTGGGCATCAGTCCGGTAGGGTTGATCACGCCGGCTAACTTTAGAGGAGTTACTTATCGCGATCCGGTGGTGGCGGCGCGCGAGGTTGTAAAGATATTGCGCGAAACAGAGCGCTGCTCGATGGTCATAGCGATGACGCACCTTGGCTACTATCCGGAACCGAGAGGTGGGGCTGTTGGCGATTCGCAAGTCGCCGCGCAGGTGGATGGCATTGATTTCATCGCCGGTGGTCACACGCACACGTTCATGGAAAAACCCGTGAGCGTGAAGCAGCCCTCCGGGCAGGAGACTTTGATTTTTCAGGTTGGCAAGAGTGGCATCTATCTGGGACGTGTTGATTTTGCGGTTCGCTCCGGCAAGATTGTGGCAGCGGCGGGAAGGCTGCTGGATCTTCGTGATGAATCTTTAGCTTAGTCAGTGGGCAGGGAAGCAGCTGTGTGGAAATCCAAACGAGACCTGGGGTAATTTGCAGGTGAGGAAGGCGGACCCTGTCCCCGCCTCAAGCTTGAAAGCCACTCAGCGTAAGAGCGGGGACAGGGTCCGCCTTCCTCACCTGCAAATTGATGGGATTTGAGCCGGCCTCCAAAGAAGTTAGAGTTTAATCTGCGGGGCTAAAGACAAGACGTTTCAATGACTGATCAATCATCACGCGC
>CAZVHN010000305.1:0-3314 GCA_964626895.1 uncultured Chloracidobacterium sp.
CGGTAGTTTGCTGTCTCAGCTTCAGCGGGTGCGAGGGCGATTATGCGGTTCCCATTACATCTGGCCCGACCCGTAAAATTGACCAACGACTTCTGGGCAACTGGGTCTCAAAGGATGGGACCGATAAGATTAAAGTGCGCAGCTTAGACGCTTCGATCTACATTATTTCCTACAACGGCGATTTGTACCGGGCTTTTCATTCGGACGTTGGCAAGACTTCTTTCATCAGTGCTCAAGATATTGACTCCGCCGATCGCAAGTATGCCTATCTGGCCTACAAGCTATCAGACGATGGCAAACGGCTTGAGCTGCGAGCTGTCAATACCAAGATAATTCCCAAGGAGACGAAGAACTCTGTCAAGGTTCGGGACCTCCTGAGGATTAATTTAAAGAGCACAGAGTTGTTTGAAGATGAAGGCCAGTTTGACCGGGAGAAATGATTGGCCATCTACGCCGTTGCAGCGGACCGGAATCAGCGTATCTCTTCCGCCGCGATGTAACATCGCCGCCGATGTGCTGGGAAACTAATGAACCGCGGCGTACTATACGTCCGAATCGACGTCTTTCAAGACGGCCGTTAGGCCGTTCGATTAGATAGTTGGGCTGCTAGTTAAGGGGTGGTTAAGAAAACGAAATGTTGAAAGAGAATATGGTTGATTGGATGAACCTCTTCATGACCAAGGGAGCGGGCCTGTGGGTGCGCTCCCGGAAAGAGCAAAGTTGTGAAGAGATATCATTCGGAATTGGAGCGTACAAAGCGCGCTCACCAGCAGCATCTCCACTTGGGACACTCGCAAGGTGTCCTGATTAATTGTGCCTGCGAGTTTCAAGTGGGTCGATTCCGGAAGCAGAAGGCACTTGGTTGTGGCCGGTCGCGTTGCCTGCTTTGCCATTTCGAAAAGATCTTTGATATTCCTTCCGTAAGTGATCGAGTGCGAGCGCAGCGCTTCATCGATTCTCTTGAAGATTATAGGCAAGAAGAATGATCCGAAGGTTTACTCATATGAAAACTATTGGAACTGTCGAAAGTTTATGGCGTTACCCGGTTAAAAGTATGAGCGGCGAGGCGGTGACCGAAGCGTTCATGGGATTTTCCGGTTTTTACGGCGACCGATGCTTCGCCTTCAAAAATTCAGCCGCAGCCAAAGGATTTCCTTACCTGACCGCACGGGAACAGCAACAAATGCTGCTCTATCATCCACAGTTTCGTTACGCCGAAGGAGCAGCGAAACCTCCGAATTTGACCGAGGCGGCGGGCATCGGGCCCGGCATTACGCCGGCAAACGGCGACCCGAACGACCTGATTTTGGATGTCGTTACGCCGTCAGGTGCGGTCGTCGCTGTTGATGACCCGGCGCTCGTGGAAATGCTCGGCGAAGGAATCGGCGAAAAAAATCACCTCACACTCGTGCGTTCAGACCGCGCGTTAACCGACTGCCGCCCGGTTTCGTTGATTAGCGTGCAAACCGTCCGACAGGTCGAAGCGGAGTTGGGCATTCCTATTGATCAACGACGCTTTCGGGCAAACGTCTATCTTAACCTCGCTTCTGATTGCGGTTTTGCCGAGGATGAGTTGGTCGGTCGCAAGCTGCGTCTCGGTTCGCGCGCGGTGATTGCGGTTCTGGAACGCGACCCGCGCTGTAAGATGATTTCGCTCGACCCCGACACCGGCGAACACAACCCGGAAGTTTTACGCAAAGTCGCCCAAGCACACGCAGCCTTTGCCGGCATTTATTGCGCCGTTTTGGTCGAAGGGGTCTTAACGGAAAGCGATTCAATCGAACTGTTCGACTAAAAGCGGAGAAGAAGGAGGCGACCGCCAGCTAGCAAGGGGATGAACCAGACTCGCAGCACAGCGGCTTTGTCATTCTTATCTTGCGTGCTCGCCGGTTATCCCCGGCTTTAGACGACTTGATGACGAGAGACGAATCGGGCAGGTGGGTAAACTATATTTTTCTAATTGGGAAACCGGGCAGTCTTCTTTCGCTCGGCAATCTCGTTGGCGATCTTGGAAATCTCTCCAATATCGAACGGCTTGGAAATGACCCAATCAGCCTTAGCCGCATTGCGCGTGTCCCAACTGATGGCTTCGGCCCAGCCGCTGACGATCGCCAGGGGAATCGTCTCCGAGCGTTTGCGGATGGCCGTAACCAATTTCCACCCACTCATCTCAGACATGCCGATGTCCGTGAACACTAAATCGAGCTGGCCTTTATTCTCGTCGTAGAGTTTCAGGGCTTCCTCGCCGCTTTCGGCCGCGAGCACTTCGCACCCTTCACTCTCCAGGGCCTCCTTCAGCACCTCGCGCACCACCGCCTCATCGTCCACAACCAGCCCGCGGAGTCTGTCCCCATTAGCCGCGCCTGCTGAGGCGAGACAAACGGAAGCAGAATCTTTCGTCTGCGCGTTGCCGGCTTTGGGAAGAGCAATCAGAAATGTGGTGCCGCGTCCCGGCTCACTCTCGACTTCAATCGAGCCATTGTGCCGGCGGATGATACCGAAGCTCACTGCCAGCCCCATGCCTGTTCCGGCTTTGCCTTTGGTGGTGAAAAACGGATCGAACAAGCGCGACTTCACTTCCGGCTTCATGCCCGTGCCCGTGTCTGTGATCTTCAGGATTACCCGGTCGTCCACTTCGTGGGCGCTCATGCGAATCTCGCCGCCGGTGGGCATGGCATCGACCGCGTTGTAGATCACGTTTACCAGCACCTCGCGCAGCTCGACAGGGTCGCCCATCACGAAGGCCCTGGAATCCGCAAACAGAGCGAAGTTGATGGCGGTGCATTCGGCGCGCGTTTCCCAGCGTGGGCGGGCCATTTCTGAGACGTCCTTCAGCAGATCGGCCACGGAGACTGCTTCGAACTCACGGCTAGGTCGCTGGCGGGCAAAATCCTGTATGCGACGAATGATCTGGGCGCCGTCGTCAGCGCCCTTGATGATCAGGTCCAGGCCGGCGGCCATCTTTTCGGGATCGCTGGTGCGCCGCAGGAGTTGGGCACGGCCGAGGATTCCGGTGAGAGTGTTGTTGACGTTGTGGGCCACGCCAAAGGAAAGCTCGCCGAGGGCGGCCATCTTTTCGGCGTGGGTCTTTTGTTCGCGCTCGTGCTCAACCTCGGCGTGGGCCGCGGCAATCCGCTCCAGGCAATCCTTAAGACGCTCGCGAGTGGCAGCTTGCTGGGAGTTGGCGAGCAACTGGCTCGCCTGGGCGCCGATCTCGCGACGCTCATCATCGCCCAACTGCTCATACATCTCTTCGATCAGGATCAGGAGTGGCTTGCCGGCGCCTTCATCGTCGCCACACCGCTGGGCTACTC
>CAZVHN010000306.1:0-5632 GCA_964626895.1 uncultured Chloracidobacterium sp.
TGACAAAGCCGAGGTTGCCAAACGCATCGCCGAACAATTGCCTGGTAACAAGATCCAGTTTACGGAAGACGTTTTCACGAGCATCGAGCAGAATATCCCGTATCTTCCGGTCTTCTTGCGCGTACTGGTCGGGCTGGCTGCGGTAGTCAGTGCGCTGGTAGTGATGCTGGCGATGTATACAACTATCACCGAAAGGACGCGCGAGATTGGGATCCTGAAAGCGCTGGGTGCTTCGCGCGGTTACATCATTGGACTCATTGAGAAGGAAGCGCTACTGATCAGCGTGATCGGGTTGGTCGCGGGCTTTCTGCTTTCGTTTGTTGCCGGTTACCTTATTCACCAGTTCTATGGTCTGCTTTTCGAGTTTAGCTGGTCCTGGGCCTTGACTGCGGCGGCGATTGGGATCCTGGGAGGCGGGCTGGGAGCGCTCTATCCGGCAGTTCGTGCTTCGAATCTCGACGCCGTAAGCGCGCTGGCCTACGAGTAGCGGAGTGGCACAGACTTCAGTCTGTGATTAAGGCGGGGATAAGTTCAAGGTTGGTCATGCGCGAACCGCCCACGGACTGAAGCCTGTGCCACCAAGCAGGCGAGACGCCAGCGCTCCCAGCTAAGGCGCTTTGGATGCCGCTAATTTGATGTCATCGGCAATGTCTTCGCTTTGATGGGCCGCTGCACGCAGCGATAGTCCTCGCCGAACAATCAACAACACGCCAATTGTCGCCCAGAAAATATCTCGGGCCTTGCGCACGATCGCCAGTGTTACACCGGTCGCTCTGGTAAAACCCAACACCTTCGCGAGGGCTCCGGATCCATACTCGTCCACACCCGTGCGGAACGGCACAAACTTGAACGCCACGTTGATTATACGATTGACCGATTCCAGAATGAACGCGGTTAGCAGAGTGGGCGCGACGGTTTCGCTAATGAAGGAAAGTGTAGTGTAGACCTCCGCCACGCCTGCCAGGTGAAAACATGCTTCGAGTCCAAGTATGGGAAGAAAGCGCACGCTATTCCTTTCGTAGAAGCCGTAGATGCGTTCTTCCAAAGTCTGAGCTCGGGCATTAGCCACTTCGATCCAGCCGCGCCCCCCGGTGCGATTACCCAACCACGTGAAGGCACCGCTTAAAAACTTCCATTGCCTGCGAATAACCAGATAGCCGAGGGGAGCGATTACGATGATTACTACCAGGGAGCCAATTGCCGCATAACGCAAAGGCTTTGGCAGTGGGAAACTCAGCAGCAGAACCGTCATGCCGGAGAAAATAAAGAGTACGACTGAAAGGCTGTAGAAGATATTCTCAATGGCCAGTGCTGAGAGCCCCGCCATCAGTGGCACACGGTGTCTTACAAATGCGGCTTTCGACGGCTCGCTCACAGCCATGCCGGCGAGTGGAATAACGTTGCCCAGGGCGTCGCCCATTAGCCTCGCCTCCAAGGCGTCTCGAAAGCGAAGCCCGTATGGCGGTTCGAAGCACTTGGTCCAGGCGATTGAACGGACGACGTGGCGGATTGCGGAAAGCATCAGGATGAGCAGGAAAGCTGCGCCAAGTCGCTGAATTCCCTCGATGATCTTACCCACTCCGGCTTTGTTAACTGTGTAGGCGAAGAGCAGCAGCCCCAATATCGCGAAACCTATTCCGACCGGAGCGAATTTCTTGGTTCTGCTCTTGCTGTTACGGTTTTTGGCCATCGCCGTTCGTATCATGCATCTCCGCTTTGTGACTCGCAAGCCGCATGCCCAGGACGGTGCGCAGAATGATCTTTGGAATGATCCGCAGATTACGCAGATTTCGAAGCCAGGCAGCTAAGCAGCACTTGGCCCGAAGTCAACCGAGCTGGATTTTGCAGTTTGCGGAATCTGTGTAATCTGCGGATAGCTACTTGAAGTAATTAAAGACAGCTTCGTAGCGGAAGCCTTGCTCGTGGCGCGCGATGGGAACGATAAAGATGTCCAACTGGCCCATCTGTTCGTGTTCCAGTCGGTAGGTCTGTTGAGAGAGTGGAATATCGGCGGGGCCGGAGAAGAACACTGAGAATCGTTCCATGCCACCTTGCTCTTCGGGTGTGTTGTGGTAACCCTTCACTTCAACGAGTTCCAGTTCCACGGGTTGAGGCGTGTCCAGGTTGACGCGAAATTTTGTATTCAACTGCTGGGCAAAAGCTGCCTCGGTTAGTTTGTCGGTCATCGGTCCATTCTAATCACACTCGGTGTAATTCGCGTAATCTGCGCATGATTAGGTAATCATATTTAGAGCCCGCGAAGCGTGGCGACAGCATGAGGCCTCGGAAAAAAACAACGCGAGAATTCGCCAACGGCCGTCTACTCCTCCTCCATTCCCCTGCCGCCTGCTCCTGCCTCCTGCTCCTTCTTCTTCCACTCCATGTGCTTATACGCCCCAAGATCTTCAATGATCACGAAGCCCAGGCGCTTGTAGAAACGATAGGCGTCATTATTGAGCACGAAGACCGTATGCCGGAGCGGCTTTTTCGCCCGCGCCGCCTCATCCATCAAGTCGCGCAGGAGAGCTGTGCCGACGCCGCGATTTTGAAAGTTCTTCAATAGTGCAATGTCGAGCAATCGTATTTGCTGGTCGTCGCTGCCGACCCAGATTCTCCCCGCCGGCTGCCCGTCAACTACGATCACGCGATACCGCGCGTCGGGAAAACGCGCCTCGTATTCTTTCCGCTGCAGGTCGAACTGCCAACGAATAAAGAGCTCTCGTTGGCCCTCGGCCCAAACGGCCTGCGCCAATTCTTCTTCCCGTGTACTGGCGTAGACCGCGAGCAGAAATTCGTCATCTTCAGCCGTGACGGGACGGAGAACAACGTTGCCTCCTCCCGGCAGCGGAATCGGAGCCTGACCGTTCTCCCTCGACATATTTTTCATCATCGGGTGAAATCAGCCGCGGATAAACGCGGATGACACGGATCAGAACAAAACGGGGAAACGAGGCAGGAGGCAGGAGCAGGAGCCAGGAAAGTAGTACCAAGCTTAGAGGTTTTTTTTTCGCCGTGTCTCCACGTCGCCTTATCCTGCCGTCTGCTGCTGCCTCCTGCCCCTTTTTCTGATCCGCGTCTATCCGCGTTCATCTGCGGCTAATAAATTCAGCGACTGATAAGTCTGGCTAGCGGAGGTGGTTAATGACCGCCTCGTAGATTATTTGACTGTTATCGCCGGAGCGCTTCAGGAACAGGCCAAACTTACCGAGCACGGCATGTTCAATCACGTGGATGCTGGTAAATTCGGGCAGCGATCTCGAAGCATTGAAAGTTAGGGCGAAGGACTCGGTCTCCCGACTCTCCCCTGTGGTAATCCTCGTTCTTGAATTGGGTTTGTACTCGGTGACGCGGAGGAGCATCAGCTCGATCGTCCGTCCGCGCGCATCGCGGCCAATAAAAGTGCCGCCAACGTAAGGCTCAAAGGTGGCGCGGTCGTAATATAAGATCGGATTCTGCTGCGCATCGTAGGGAACTTCAAATTTGAGAATGGGGCGTGGCGCTTTCCTCTGTCCGAAGGCGGATTCGCCCGCTTTAAAGATCATGCCCGCTGACAGAGCCGTAAGTGCGCCGGATTTTATGAACTTTCGTCTTGATACGGACATCGGACTGTTTCTCCTTAGGTTTTATTCTGGGTGGGGGCAGGCCGTCTGCCGTGTAGCACAGTGTATGTGCTTGCCTGCGAACTGACAAACCAAAATCAAATCCGGTAAAGTTCAGTTTAATATCTCACCTCTGCTTTAGCGAGGTGGATGGCTGATCATGGAAACTGCTAAACCGGTTCGTTTTCCGCATAGTGTCGATGCCTCTTTGAAAGCAAGGTCTAAGGCGATCAGTCTGGGCTCATGAGTCGGGACAAATCTGAAGCTTGGACGGGTTGGGTCAACGCACCGCGCCCTTGCTGACGCGAAAGCGACCGCTCTGTCACAAAAGCTCGGATAATGAGTTGAGTCATGTCAGAAGACGAAAAGCATGAAATAAGCTTTCCGCCAACGCGCGGAACGCCTTTATACATACTCGCCCCATTTGTCCCCACGCCTTCGGATGTGGTTGAGCGAATGCTCCAGCTCGGAGAGGTAACGAGCCAGGATATTGTCTATGACCTGGGCTGTGGTGATGGCCGCATTATTATTGCCGCCGCAAGGAAGTATGGAGCCCGGGGCGTCGGGGTGGATATAGAGCCATATCGTGTCGCGGAATCTCAATCCAACGCGAAGGCAGCCGGGGTTGAGCAGCTAGTGACATTCAAACACCAGGACGCAATGACAGTGGATCTTTCCGCCGCTACTGTGGTGATGGTCTACTTGGTCCATTGGTCAACCGAGAAGCTGCGGCCGATAATTGCGAAAACCGCAAGAGCGGGAACGCGGATAATTTCTCATAATTTCGGCATGGGCGATTGGATCGCAATCAGAACGGAAAAATTTACAGATGAAGGTGGGAATACACACACCCTGTATCTTTGGATTGCGGGCAACAGTTAGAGAAGATGAGGCATATTCAAACAGGGCTTTTACTTTTACTTAACTTCTTGAAATTCCTTACTTGCCAGTCTACAATCTGCGAGCAAGTTTTTCGGAAACACGTTTTCTGATTTCGCGAACAATCGCCTCAAAAACCAGATTCGAAGGGCACTACTACCCAACGCTTACAGGCGCAGATTAGCTTTTGAACTCTCCAAACACTTCCAAGTTCTGTCTCTTGCGGCTTACCACCACGTTGGGGACGCTTGCAAGCCGATTGAGAGAACTGCTCTAGAATTCCTAACCAGGGAGTCACACTATGGCTGATCCTTTTCTCAGTGAACTCAGAATCATGAGTTTCGTTTTCGCGCCGAAGGGCTGGGCGTTGTGCAACGGACAGTTGCTGCCAATCAATCAGAACCAGGCGCTCTTCTCTCTGCTCGGCACGACCTACGGTGGCGACGGGCGCGTCAACTTCGCGCTGCCCGACCTGCGTGGGCGAACGCCCATCCATACCGGCGGCCAAATCGGTGCGCTGCTTGGTCAAAGGGCCGGAGAGGCAACGCACACGCTCACCTCGAGCGAGATGCCGACCCACACCCACATCGCACAGGGGTCTAACAACGACGGGGACAATGTGATCCCCACGGGAAATGTTCTCGGAGTGGTAGCTGGTCTTTACGGACCATCCGCGGCCTTGACGTCCCTGAACCCTGCCTCCGTCACGAACGTCGGTGGCAGCCAGCCCCACGAAAACCGGCAGCCTTTTCTTACCTTAAACTTCTGCATCGCGCTGCAAGGCATCTTCCCGTCACCGAATTAAGGAGAAAAACTCATGTCGCAACCATTTATAGGCGAAATCAGATTGTTTGGAGGCAATTTTGCCCCGGCGGGATGGATGTTTTGCCAGGGCCAGTTGCTGGCAATCTCCCAGAACGATACGCTCTTCCAGTTGATCGGCACGACTTACGGCGGGGATGGGCAATCGACTTTCGCGCTGCCTGACCTGCGCGGGCGGTTACCCATCCATCAAGAGCCTGTGTCAGAACTCGGGCCGTGATTCGGTTCTGGCCGCGCCGGACTCCGACGAAACTGCGATCGATGGTTTAAGTTTGTGAAACTGCGAGCCGAGCGATTTGACCCTGAAATTTCACCCTCAAACCGGTTGCAGT
>CAZVHN010000307.1:0-4615 GCA_964626895.1 uncultured Chloracidobacterium sp.
AGCAAGTAAGCATCATCCGAGGCTATTGCCTTCTCGAAAGCTTTGCTGGCCTGATAGTAAGCGCCGTCTCGCAGTGCATTTGTTCCAAACTGGTACCATCGCTGCGACTCTGACGAGGGTTGATGCGGTCGGGGTCGCCACCATCGCAAGGCGACTAGACCGACTGCCACGGCCACTACCAGGCCAATGAGAATGTAGGAAATTGGGATGCGGGGCCGCTGCAGAATTTGAGAGAGATTGCTAAGCGTGTGGCTGTGGCCGGCGCCAACTACGGACGGCCGTTTGATGATTGTCTGGCCCGCATTTTCCTCCAATCCTCCCTTGATCGCCGCCAAGTCAGCGATTAGTTCCTCGGCCGACTGGTATCGTTTATCCGGCTTCTTCGCAAGTGCTTTCAGGGTGATGAAATCGAGTTCTCGTGGCACCCGCGCGTTGATTTTGGAGGGGGCCGGTGGTTCGACGTGAAGAACGTTCGCGGCAATTTCAATGAAGCCGCCGCCGGAGAACGGTGTTCGGCCGGTAATCGCTTCATAGAGTACGACGCCCAGAGCAAACAGGTCGCTTCTTCCGTCAACAGGCCGGCCCATCGCCTGTTCCGGCGAGAGATAAGCAGGGGTTCCAAGCACAACGCCGCTACGAGTTTCCGTCGACAAAAGCGTCGGCGCTTCCGGCTGCGAACTCACAATGAGATCTTTGTTGAGTTGTTTAGCCAACCCGAAATCAAGCACCTTAACTTGCCCTCGATCGTCGACGACGATGTTGGAAGGCTTGATGTCGCGATGAACAACTCCGCGGGCATGCGCCTCGGTCAGCGCCGAGGCGACATCGGCGACGATCTCCACGGCGCGTATCAGACTCAGGTCGCCTTTCCGCATCAGCTCGGTCAGGGTGCGCCCTCTTGCCAGCTCCATAACGAGAAATGGCCGGCCCTCATCTGTCTGGCCGTAGTCAAAGAGAGTCGCAATCCTGGGGTGATTCAACTCCGAGATTGCACGAGCCTCACGCAGGAATCGGGCACGATAATCATGTGAGTCTGAATTTAGGGAGGGAAACTTGATCGCAACGCGGCGTCCGAGACTTGTATCCTCTGCGAGGTAGACTGTTCCCATGCCGCCCTCTCCGAGCGGTTCCAGGATGCGGTAATGTGAAACCGTCTGCCCGATCATGGGACGTTGATTGATGCTCAACCGGAGTTGCTGGCGTCACGGAGATGGCCGAGACTCCAATCGGCACAAGGAAGCGTGTGCGTAGGTTAAAACAGTGCGCGCCGATATTACGCCACGGCCAAGGGCTTTTCAATCACTTTTAGTCCGGGGAGTGCGCAGTGGTTTGAGAAATGAAGCCGACCGCCAGCAGCTTATTGACCGTGCTTTCCACTGGGCATAACATGCCGGGCCTATGAAAATCAGAACCATCCAAACGGAGAAGGCGCCAATTCCAGCCGGACACTACTCGCAAGCAGTTGTTTACAACGGTCTTGTGTTTGTAGCCGGGCAACTCGCCATCGATCCACAGACCGGGGAAAGGAAACTGGGCTCAATTGAAGAGCAGACAGAACAGGTGCTCAAGAACGTCAGTGAGATATTGAAAGCCGCCGGCAGCGACATGAAGCTCGTACTCAAGATGACGGTCTTTGTCGCGGACATTGGTTTGTGGGAGCGAGTAAATGAGGTCTACTCAAGGGTGATGG
The DNA here is from genome assembly GCA_964626895.1 of uncultured Chloracidobacterium sp. Lineage (GTDB taxonomy): Bacteria > Acidobacteriota > Blastocatellia > Pyrinomonadales > Pyrinomonadaceae > PSRF01. Next base: position 1,691 of record CAZVHN010000307.1, read on the forward strand.
GAGAGCATCGTCCAGCCAGAGCTGTCATTCCGACTAAAGAACTGCATCATGGGTTTCTGATCGAGATTGATGCTATTGCTGCCACATCTGACTAGAGCCGGGCCCACAAACGATCTGTGGGCCCGGCTTGAAGCTCTGTGGGAGGATGCCGCGGCAAGCATCGTCGATGTTTCGCGAGTTCTCAAGATAGGAAAGTTGCACCCTCTCGATTACGCGTCTAACGTTTCGAGGGGTTCAGAGGTTTCGAGGGGTTCGGAGGAGTATTTTCTATCACCTCTGACATTGTGTCCACGTAAAGTACGCCGTCTTTTAGCGTGCCGACGATCGAGACCGCGAGGCCTTTCTTTGTTTTGGTTTCTTGGAGTATTGCCAGTGCCAGCTTGTTTCCGTTCTCATCAAGCTTGTAGAGATTGTCTTTGGCGACGACGGCATAACCGCTTTCAGCACACTTGGTCTGCAAGGAGCAAGAAACTGGGTGTTCTCTGTCGTTCACATCGAGGCCGGTAGCGCAGTGGACATCAACCACAAACGCGGTAATCTGCGCGGCCTTCTTTTCATCCTGCTTCTTGTCATTCTGGGCGTACAGCAACGTTACCGCGACCATTAAGACGCTAAGCAACAAAAGGGACTTGCGAGCCATAGGGAACCACTCCTTAAGGGTAAATTATGACCAACGACCGAGGTAGCTGGGGCACGGCGGATGTTAGCACACTAACGGCCGCACTAAACTAAGCCGGGTTGTGTAAGACTGACTGTGTGCGCGACAGATTGACTGGTGAGCCGGTAAACGGGCGCATACTCAATTCAAAGTTAAGGGATACGTCGGTTCGGGACCGATGTCATTAGAATAGGGTCAATTCGAGCTGACTTCCGCGAAGATGCCACCGTCTTGTGCGGTGGCATCCTAAAAGTTCTTTGCAGGTCTTTCGTAGCTGCAAGCGTGAATCTGCCCCGGGAAAGCCGGGGGCATCATTCGACTTTTCACACATTCTTGGGGTGTGGGTGGGATTTGAAACTGCACCAGTACCCAAATTTATCTGTCGAATAAACTGAACTTGCTCTTGCGCCCTAAACTCATCAGTGAATTGCGGCCGGGGTAGTCGCATACTTTCACACGATTTTCATATGGGCGATTGGGAGGCGGAACGCAAGATTAGAGTGCCATGGCAGAAGGGTCTCTTCCGCACGATTTATTTCTGGCGCGTGCCGGCTCGCGGCAGGCGCGGCATAAGAGGTAGGCCGAGCTCTTAACCTGGCGCACGTGAGTTGGGCTCTAATAATGAGTCGCTGGTCTGCGTCGAATTTAGGGAACCGAGGCTAGTGTGCTGACTCTAAAATTCTTGTAACAGATAGCAAGTTTCTTGCTTCACAGTCCCTTAGTTAGGGACCCGATGTTTATGGACCGTTGGTACCAAAAGGAATTCGGGAGCTCCGGAGGAGCGAAATATATCGGTTGCGTCACACCTTAAGAACATTTCGCTCCTCTGGAGCTGAATCTATTTCTTAGGGCCAACGGTCTATAAACATTCCATCCCTACGGGACTGGGTTGTGTGTTAACAGAGATCTTACCCGCAAGACAAACATGAAACTAACCTTACTATCGATTGAAAACCCGAATGACAAATGCCGACCAGCAAAGTCTTCTTCCAGGCCTCCACAGATTTGTCAGCGCACCTTAGAGACAGGACACTAGATGTCAGTTCGAAAACTATGGCCGCTGCTCGCGCTGATGGCGATTTTGGTGGCCGCCACGTTTCAACTGCGCAACCAGGGCCGTTCATGGTGGTGTTCCTGTGGCCAACCATTTCTCTGGGCGGGCGATATTTGGAGTTCTCACAACTCTCAACACCTTCTGGATCCCTATGCGTTCACGCACGTTCTACACGGTTTTGTCTTTTTCTGGTTGCTTTCGTGGCTACTGCCTCGGATGCCCCGGTTATGGCAGCTCTCGCTGACGATCTTGCTGGAGGCGCTCTGGGAAGTATTTGAGAATACTGAGTTCACAATTCAGCGTTACCGCGAAGCGACCGCAGCGCTCGGCTATTACGGTGACTCCGTCGCTAACTCACTTGGCGATGTGGCGACGTGTGGAATTGGATTCTTGATCGCGCAGAGACTCGGACTCCTTCGATCGTTTGTAGCTTTTGTGGTGACAGAGCTGGTGTTGCTGATCTGGATTAGAGACAGCCTGCTCCTGCAAATTCTGATGTTGATCTATCCGATTGATTTCCTCAAGGCGTGGCAAATGGGGCTTTAGGTTTGATCCACGAAGTGAACGCAGCACGGAGACCGCGTTTTTTGGAGTGCGCCGGCAGAGCGAAGCGGCGACGGCGCTTTGGATGCAGCTAGCGCTCGACAACAAATCCAAAGCGGTGTCGCGCTGCGCTTGCCACCGCACTCCAAAAGGTTGAGTGGTAGCATCCGGGCTCTTAAGGAGGATGAGAAATGTTAAAGGCTGTACTTGCTGTAATCGTCGGCTACCTGGTGATGGCGCTCTTGGTGTTTGCCACGTTCTCGCTGGCATACCTGCTCATGAGGGCTGACGGCGCATTCAGACCTGGAACTTACGATGTAACCCCTCTTTGGTTGGTAGTGAGTTTTGTCTTCAGCTTTATTGCGGCAGTCGCGGGTGGATGGGTTTGTGCAACCATCGCCAGGAAATCAAAGGCGCCTAAAGTATTTGCAGCCGTGGTGTTCATACTCGGTCTGCTTGTGGCACTCTCAGTTTTGATGGCGTCGGATGATGCGCGGCCTCAGGTGCGAGAGGGGAATGTAGGCAACATCGCAGCGATGCAAAATGCCAGGCAGCCGGCCTGGGTTGCCTTGATGAATGCTTTGATTGCACCTGCCGGCATTCTCCTCGGCGCCCGCCTGAAAGAGGGCGCCAAGGATTCATAGACCTGTGATTTGCAATTCAGATAGCT
>CAZVHN010000308.1:0-3768 GCA_964626895.1 uncultured Chloracidobacterium sp.
GATTAGCAGTTGAGTGGTTTCCAAGCTTGAGAGCGGGGACAGGGTCCGCCTTCCTGACCTGAGAGGTGACTAAGTTTGAGAGGTTGATTGCAGTTGAGTGGCTTTCAAGCTTGAGGCGGTGACAGGGTCCGCCTTTACCTGCAAGTCAGCGAGGCTTGAGCCGTCCTTCTGGGATTGGAAATAGGGAGGGAGCGATGCGGCTTCTACGATTATCGATTTACTTTCTGGGACTCCTGGCCGCTTTGATGTTAAGCGCGATTCTGTTCGCCGTGGTCAGCAATGCTCAGACGCTGGAACCAAAACTAAAACCAGACATCCCACGAGCCCTTGGCGCACGTCCGGATACATTCACCCGAGCGGGGCGGATGGGTGGTTATGCGCCATCCCGTGCCCAACAGAGGGATGAAACTCGCCCTCGTCACCTGCGGCGTAAATCAACCGCACTCTTTTTATCAACCCGGCCGGCTCGCGCATCTTCATCAACAACCTTCCCGGCATTGAGTGCAATTATCGCCGGCACGCCGCTCAATCGCCTGCTGCACACGTCACAACTGAGCCTGATCTCTGATGCTGGAACAGTGGAACAGTTCGTGGATAGAAACAACGACTTAATGGCAGACGAGCGGACTACCTTCGATTCCGCAGGAGGCGCGTTCGACGTCGCCGTGGGCCATTCAGGCGCGCGCTACGAAGTCTATGCAGCCACGCTCAACAATACTCTAGTTGGGGTGGTGGTGGTCGCATTAGATACTGATGGCGATTACCGCGTCGATACTTCCAATACTTACAACCTTCAGGTTGATTTTCGACTTCCTTCGGCGGCGGCTGTGGTAGCCGGGAGGTCGCGTGCGGGCCGTGAATTCATAGTCGTGTCTTCCAGCGGCTACTACAACTCGTCTGATCCGAACGATCCAGCCAACGAGCCTTCGCCGGGAGTTGTACTGTTGGTGAGGGATCCGAACACCGGAGGTTTTGACAACTCGCGCTCGGTCGAACTGGTGCGCGTCGGCGATGATCGCCTTTACAACGCCAACGCCCTGGCGCTGCTGCCAAATAACGACCTACTGGTCGCGGATTTCAATTCCAATGAGTTGCGAATCATTCGCGACACCAACGCCGATGGCCTGCCCGATACTCTCGATGCTGCCCCTTATTATTCGTATCCGTTTGCAAATGACGAGCCCCTGGACATTGCCGTCAACTCCCTCGGCGTAGTCTTCTCGCATTCTTCCGGCAATGACACAGTGCTGCTGGCTCTTTACGACGATAACGCTGACGGGCGACCGGATCGCGATGAAGTCGTCTTGGAAGGTCTTTCAATCGACAATAATCTTTTCCTTCACGGGCTGGCGGTCACGGGCCTCGGAAATGTTTACATTATCGAAGATGCTAGCGGCTCGGAGGACGGTCCCGGCGGCAATGGAGGCACTCCGCGAATTGACGCGTTTCCCGATCCGTACCTGAATGGATTCTTGAACGATGGCCTAATTTTTGCTGAAGCCGACAGTTCCATCGGTCTCGCTCTCTCGGGCCTGGCTTTTGGCCTGCCACAGCCTAATCCCATTGAGCATTCGTCCAACTTTTTTGTGCGCCAACAGTATCTCGACTTCTTCAATCGCGAACCGGATGCAAGTGGCCTCTCATTCTGGACCAATCAGATTGCTTCCTGCGGCGCGGACGCGCAATGCATTGACCTTAAGCGCACCAATGTCTCGGCGGCTTTCTTCCTGTCGATTGAGTTTCAACAAACCGGCTATTTGGTCTACCGAATTTACAAAACTGCCTATGGCAACCTGCCCGGCGCTCCTGTCCCATCGAGGCTCAGCGAGTTTATCCCGGACACGGACCGGATCGGCCAGGGCGTGATAGTTGGGCAAACGGGTTGGGAGCAGTTGTTAGAAAACAATAAGCGGACCTTCGCCGCTGAGTATGTGACGCGAGCACGCTTCACCACAGCCTATCCACAGACACTAACGGCGCCCCAGTTCGTTGATGCACTAAACCAGAATGCCGGCGGTGCGTTGTCGCCGTCGGAACGCAATCAACTCGTAAGCGAGCTGTCTGCGGGCGTGAAGAACCGAGCGCAGGTCTTGCGGGCCGTGGCGGAGGACACTGACCTGGCGCGCAGTGAGTTCAACAAGGCGTTTGTGCTCATGCAGTACTTCGGTTACCTGCGTCGGGACCCAAACGATATGCCAGACTCAAACTTCAATGGCTATGACTTTTGGTTGGGGAAGCTTAATCAATTCAACGGAAATTTCGTCGACGCCGAGATGGTCAAGGCCTTCCTCACTTCAGGAGAGTACAAACAGAGGTTTGGTCCATGATCGCTATCCGCAGATTACACAGATTTCGAAGAACCATAAGAGAGCCGAGAGCTATGTGGAGACTGATTACTGTTGCCCGTGTTTTTTTTCAATCTGTGTAATCTGCGGATCGGTATTAGGGTCGGCGGAAACCTCAACCTCAGAGACGTTCTCTCCCGCAGCGATCTGCATTGCATGAATGAAGAGTTCTTTACCGACACCTGTGCCGATGTGTTTGGGAGCAACCCACATATGTTCGAGTTCGGCTTGCTGATCTCCGACAACAAGAGCGTAGAAACCTATAATCTCGCCTTCACGCTCTGCCACATAGACCTGATTGTTGCTGATGAAATCGGAGGATATGGTGAGGTCCTCTTGCCAGTGCTGAATCCAATGCTCCGGATAGCCCCAGTGTCGCTTGGCATCGTGAGCAATCTGCGTCAAAGCAGCGGCTTCTTTCGGTGATGCTTTCCGAATTATCACAGATGAAATTCAAAACTGTTTTGAGGACGAGGACTATCCAAAAGGAAGCATATCGGCACCGCTCCAGATTAGTTTCCGCTACCAGTATGAGAGTGCAGCGAAAACTAGGGAACTTGCCATACCGAGCTGTCTGAGTATTTTATGCGCACGATAACTACTAGCTCGCCAAACCCAATGCTCTCCTTCTTGTCGAGCGCGTATACGCTGATGCGTTGAGTCGGGGCCGCTGGGAGCATGAACGAAAGCTCCTTGCTCCTGCCCGGCCCGACGGTTTCAACGCTGGTGAACTGGCGCCGGCCCATTTCTTCGCCCGTCACAGCATCGAGAAAGACATAGTCCCAGTCAATTTCCTTGATTGTCTTTTCGCTCGTGTTTTTGATCGAGGTTCTGTAGAGAAAAGTGTAACGGGCCGGTCCCTTCTTCTGGCGCTCGGCCTGGATTATGGCGGCGTCGGTGCGCGCTTCTTTTTCGAGCTTGCTTGCTTCCGGTGAGTTTGCACGCCTTGCGTCACTGGCGCGCCTCTCCGCCCTCGCGCGAAACTGCATCTCATGAAAATTTTCGTTTGGACCACCGAACGGATTCTGTTCCCAATTAATTCGCTCTTTGCTCCAACTGAATTTCACGACTTGTACTTCGGCTGCGCCACCCACGCTGATCGCGGGCGTCTGCGCGTTCGCGGCAAGGGCGACGACAAGAATTGAAAGTAGCAGAAAAACAGCTCTCATCGTTTGCTCTCCCTTCAGGCTTGAAAGAGTCTAACGAGGCTCGGGGACGAGCACCTCAGTAATTATCAAAGGGGGCGCTATTATTGCACATCTTCGAAATCCAATCTCGGGAAAAACAATGGCCGGAAAAAGACCCTCCTTCTCCGGCCGGAAAGTCCGCCACAAGGACGGCTTCATATGTTTAGAATATGTACCTAAGACCGAGCACGATGCGACGGTTGCCGCCGTTCGTGCCCCACTGATTTAGGAAGTTG
>CAZVHN010000309.1:0-2289 GCA_964626895.1 uncultured Chloracidobacterium sp.
AACCCAAGGAGAAGATGTCTGAGCGCTGATCGATCTCATTTGTCTTGCCCTGTGCCTGTTCGGGCGACATGTAGCCGACCGTGCCCATAATCATGCCGGGCGTTGACTGCTGTTGCAGGATCGCAGTTGCGGCGTCGCCTGGGTTGTCGCCTTCGCCCGTCTCAGCCAGTTGCGGTTCTATGAGTTTCGCCAGCCCGAAATCCAGAATCTTAGCGTGACCTTCACGCGTGATCATGATGTTGTCGGGTTTGAGGTCGCGATGCACAATGCCCGCACTGTGGGCTTTCGCCAATCCTTCGGCCACGTGTTGCAGGTATCGCAACAGCTTTCTTAATTCGGCTCGCTCGCGGTGAATCTTCTCGCGAAGCGTCACGCCTTCGACAAACTCCATGGCGATGAAGTTCGTCCCGGCGCTCTCACCAATCTCGTAACTGTGCGCGATATTCGGATGATTGAGCGCCGCCGCAGCCGTCGCCTCTTGTTTGAAGCGGCGCATTCGATCCTGGTTGGCGGCCATTTCCGCAGGCAGAATCTTCAATGCCACTTTGCGATGGAGCCGCGAATCTTCAGCCAGATACCCTTCACCCATTCCGCCTTCGCCGATCTTGGAGACGACGCGGTAAGGTCCGATGATCGTGTCGGGGGATATGCTTTTGCTCAAATTATCTCGCTGTCCTTTTGGAGTGCGGGGACTTGTCTAATTGAAATCATTCCGGCAGACCCATCCTTCTCAAAAGATCTTGGAACCGAGGGTAGCTGCGAAGCGGTGCAAACGGGACTTCCAGTCGCAATTCAACCAACGATGAATTGCGGCTCTGAAAGTCCTTTTCAAGCCACTCGAAAACCCGATCGTTATCGCCTAGCCCGGCATAGACAACGGCGACATCGCGCCCGTCAGCTTCACCGCTTGCGAATTTATCTTCGAGTTCCCGGGCAATGGCAAGCGCCTCGTTCCGGTTGCCAACTGCGGCCTGAACGTAACCAAGGACCTTGAGCGTGACAGGAGAACCGTCCAGTAATTCAACCGCTTTCCTGGCATTGGCCAAGCCTTCATCTTTCTGGCCCAAACGCAGATAACAGTGTGCCAGCGTACGATAGGCAGCCCACATAGGAGCGATCTCAATTCCGCGTCTGCTTTCTAAGATCGCTCCCGAGATGTCACCTTTCTCGAACAAGCTTTCGGCAACATTGTTGCTTATCACAGCCGACAGTTCATCGGCCTTCTGGGCCTGCGTGATCTGCTGCATCGCCTCCTCAGGTCGTTCCTGCGCGCGAAGCAGCCGTGAATACCAATGCCGAGCTGACGGGTAATTTGGGTTTAGCTCGATAGCACGCTTGAGATACTTTTCAGACTCAGCCCAGTTCCACAAATACATATTTGCCAGCCCCAGAGATGCGTGTGCCTCGGCGAGAGATGGGTCGATATCCAGGGCTTTGGCTGCGTAGGCTTTCGCCAGTGGAATCGTTTCCTTTTCCTTGCCCCGCGTAGAATAGAGCCCGACCAAATATGAATCCGCCAGACCGACGTACGCAAGTGCGAAATTCGGGTCCTTTTCCGAAGCCGCCTTGAACTGGTCGATCGCCGTTTTCAGACTCTCCGCGGTGCGTTTGTTCCAATAGAATCGTCCTTTCAAATAAAGCTGATACGCCTCGTTATCATTGGTATAGCGCTTCGTCAGGCCCTTGGCCTCGTCGCCCGAGAGTTTCAATTGCAGTTTCTGTGTCACGGTGGCAGCGATCTCACGCTGCGTAGCCAGCAGATCCGACATTTTTCGATCGTACTGTTCAGCCCAGATCAGCTTTCTTGTACGAGCGTCTGTCAATTCAACGCTTATCGTAAGATCATCTCCACGTTGAGTCAGCCTTCCAGACATTACCGCATCGACCTCAAGCTCCTTGGCGATTGCCGCGACATCCGACTGCGAGCCCTTATACCTAAGAACGGAATTTGTAGGACTGACCTTTAAGCCCGGCAGCTGAGAAAGGCGGTAAATGAGTGATTCTGCAAGGCCGTCAGAAAGGTAGTCCGTATCGATATTACCACTCCGGTTTTCGAATGGAAGAACAGCGATCGAACTGATCTGCTTTGCGCTGCCGCCTCTGGAAACAAACGCAAAGTAGCCAACGGTCGAGATCACTCCGACAAGCAAGACCCCAATTATCGCTGTGGCAAGTTTGTGGCTCTTGGCCTGAGTGACCGCGTATTCAAGACTCGAAGATGAGGTCGTGATGTGTTGCGTTGCCGCGGCCTGGCCGCTCCGTGTTGCTGCAGCCGAGCCGGCAGCATGA
>CAZVHN010000310.1:0-6317 GCA_964626895.1 uncultured Chloracidobacterium sp.
ACATACTTCTTGGAGGTTACGCTCGACCTCTTGCGCGTTCTGTACCGCAACCGACGGGCGCCCACGGAGGGACGCCCCTACAACCACTGACCACTGACATCATTTACCACCGCGTTTCCGCATCCGATCAATTATCGCCGAGGTTGAAGCACCCTCAATGAACGGCAATGAAACCACTCTGCCACCCGCGGCCTCCACCTCCTCGCGACCGTGAATCTCACCAAGTCCGTAATCGCCACCCTTGGCGAGTACATCGGGAAGCACTTTTGCAATTAAGGTGCGCGGAGATATGTCATCAAAAATGGTTACGTAGGTCACCTGCCGCAGGGCCGCGAGTATTTCGGCGCGTTCCTGCTCCACGATTACCGGCCGGCCGTCACCCTTCAATTCCCGAACGCTGCGATCGCTGTTTATCGCCACGACCAGCGCGTCACCAAGCGCCCGTGCCTGCTGGAGGTAACGCACGTGACCGACGTGCAACAGGTCGAATACGCCGTTGGTGAAGACCAGGCTTTTGCCTTCAGCGCGCAGGGTTGTACGCTCCCGAAGCAGATCTTCGTGGCTGAGTATCTTGCCGCTCATTCGACTGACAATCTAGCATGAGGCAAGGCCGATTGCCGAGTGCCGATTTCTGGAAGTAGCACCCAATGTCAGAACCCAGGAGCCGGACCACTCAACCCACAGAACCATTTGCGGTAGCCAATGGATCTAGCACTCAGGCCCAGCAGAAGACACTCAACGCATTTGCGGAACCGTTAGCTTACCGCAAAGGTACAGTGAGTGGAGGGGTCCTGCTGATGGTGAGTGCTTGATCCATTGGCTACCGCAAATGGTTCTGTGCGTTGAGTGGCAATGGCTTCGCTCGCGCCCTCTGCAGTATTGGCAATTGCTGGGATCGCTCTCTATAATCAGCGCTTTGCTTAGGAGCGAAACTCTTGTCCATACCATTCATCGAAGAGAACGATCAGACTCAGGCGCGGCAGGAACATCTCGAGCAGTTGCGCCGGCTGGTGGGAAACGTCTATCCGAACAAATTCGAACGCAGCCGGGTTGTTGACAGCGGGCGTGAAGACACGATCACGGTGATCGTTGAAAAGTTCCGAGGGTTTGAACCCAAGTCCGTGGACGGAGCCCGGCCGGCCCCCGAAGCGATTGAAGAGGCTAACCAGCAACTGAATGAGGTTGTAGTGCGCCTGGCAGGACGAATCGCTTCGCCGCCACGCGTGATGGGCAAGGCCGCGTTTGTGCACCTCTCAGATGGCGTGTCACGTCTTCAGATTTACATTCGCAAGGCTGACGTGAAGGCTGTCAACAATGACACCAGAGCGCTGATCGAAGACGAAGGCAAAGGGTGGGAGCTCTTTGAGCTCTTGGATCACGGAGACTTCATTGGCGCCGAGGGCTATCTCTTTATCACCAAAACTGGAGAGCTTTCGCTCCACGTACAGAGTTTGCAGTTTCTGGCCAAAGCACTGCTGCCGCTGCCGGACAAGATGCACGGCATTCACGATCCTGAGATTCGGCAGCGCCAACGCTATGCAGATCTGATCGCCGGCAGCCTGAAATTGGAACGTGAGGAAGGCGAGCTAGCTCCGCGTGAAGTCTTTGAGCGGCGCTCGGCGATCATCCGGGAGATGCGACGCTTTTTGGAAGATCGTGGTTACGTGGAAGTCGAGACGCCGATGCTCACCGCCAAGGCCACCGGCGCCGCAGCCAGGCCTTTCAAGACTCATCACAACGCGCTGGACATCGATCTATACGCGCGCATTGCACCTGAGTTGTACTTGAAACGACTCCTGGTAGGTGGTTTCGAGAAGGTTTACGAACTGAACCGCAACTTTCGCAACGAAGGCATTGACCGGGTTCATAACCCTGAGTTCACGATGCTGGAGTTCTACTGGTCCTATGCGGACGCGAACCAGATGATGGATCTGTGTGAAGAGATGCTGCGCGCGAATGTTGTCAAGGTTTTGGGGACAACCGAGCTGCGCTATGGCGAGCAAGAGCTCGATTTTTCGAAACTGTTTGAACGACTGACGATGAAGGAGGCGATCAGGAAATATGGGTCGCCTGGTACTGCGGACTCCAATCTCGATAGTCTTGATGGGGCTCGGTTCGCGGAGTTATTCGAAGCTACTGTCGAACACACCCTGGTCCAGCCCACGTTTATTACGGATTTTCCCAAGCCTATCTCTCCACTCTCGAAGGTTTCCCCTGACGATCCGTCAGTGGCCGAGCGCTTTGAACTCTTTATCGCGGGCATGGAATGCGCCAACGGGTTTTCTGAACTCAATGATCCTCAAGAGCAGTATGATCGCTTCAACGATCAGACGGCACAGCGCGAGCGTGGGGATGAAGAGGCGATGGTAATGGATGAAGACTACATTAGAGCGTTGTCGTATGGGATGCCGCCGGCGGCGGGAATAGGCATCGGCATCGATCGCTTCGTCATGTTGCTGACAAACCGGCCATCAATCCGCGACGTAATCCTCTTTCCACACATGCGTCCTGAACGTAATCGAGAAGAGTTGTAGGGGCGTCCCACCTCCGGGGGCGCCCCAATCACGACCCACAGCCACTCAACTTCTACCTAGAAATTCAACCTCAGGAAATTCGCAGTTTGGGAAGTTTGCAGGTCCCAAGACTCTCCGCAAGTTGGGGGAATTCGCAGGTTGGGAAGATGGGCATAGCGTAGCGCGCCCCGCTCCAGCGCAGCGCGTTTTCGCTGGTAGAAAAATCGCTGACTTCTTAAGCAGACCCCGGCCAGTATGTCTTGAAGGAGAATAAAGTTGGTGACGCTGCGCTGGAGTGGGGGCGCGCTACGCTATGCCCACCTTCCCAACCTGCGAATTTCCTGAGGTTGAATTGCCAATGCAAAGTTGACTGGCGATGGATCTTGAGCGGGGCGGCCACTTAGTGCCGCCCCTACATTTACGGCTTCGGCTGTGAGGCGGCCAGCTTCTGTCGCAGAGCGGTGAGGCGCTCGTCGGACCATGCGGGCTTCTGACCCTGTCGCTCCATACCGGCTACGTATTGCTCCAGGCTCATGAGAGCGCCTGCCAGATTCCCCTGCTTCTCTCGCACCCGACCGACGTCCAGGATGAACTGATTATTACTCTCGCCGTAGGCATCCGCGGCACGGCTATAGTGGTCCTCAGCCAGCTTTAGTTCAGTTCGTGCCTCGTAAAGCCGGCCCAGATGATAATGGCTGATAGGAATCTCAGTGCCATCCCTTAGGGTGACTGGCAGCAGCGTGGCTACAGCTTCGTCATTTCGCTTCAGGGCAATGAGTACATAGCTGAGCTCAAGATTGGCCGGCGGGAAATAGCCACCCATGCGGGCCAGCACCTGGCGATAGGCTTCCACCGCGTCATCGTTGCGACCCCGCTCGCGAGCTGTCCGGCCGCGTTGCAGCAGCGCATATGTTTCAGGATCAACCGTGTACGCTGGCAGCGGACGAGAGGCTACGCGCTGAGGTTTGCTCGCTCCGAGGCGCGCTGGTTTGCTTGGCTCGACGGTCGAAGGCGACCGTGGCCTTTCCGGTAGTTCTGCGGTCCGACGACCGGGGCTGGGAATCGTTCGGGGAGCTCGTGACGTTACTACGATGTTGCCGGCGTTTCGCGTGTTCGAGAGCGCCTTGGCCGCCGCCTGATGTTCCGGGTCGACGGCTACCGCACGACGCCATTCACGAACCGCCAGATCGTTTTCTCCGCGGGCCGCATACAATCGGCCCAGGTTGAAACTGGCTTCCGCATAGCGGAAACTCTCTTGTCTTAGCGCAGACATGAAAGCCTCATAGGCTTCATCCCATTGTCCTTCCCGCATGAGCACCACTCCGAGATTGTTGGAGGCCCGCGAGTACCGTCCTTTTCGCTGCTCGATAGCCTTGCGGTAACTTTTTACTGCTTCCTCCCATTCACCCAGTCGCACCTGGGCATTAGCGATATTGTAGAAGCCTTGCGGATCGAACCGGTCTTCCTCACTCATCGCCTTGAGCTCGACAATGGCCTCCTGCTTCAGGCCGGCGGAAACGAGCTGGGCCACCAGCTTCAGCTGCAAACGCGCTCGTGCTTCCTCATTCGTAGCGGCATTGATTTCATCACGCAATGTGGCAATCTCAGAATTAGGAGCAGCGCTCCTTTTTGGGACCAAGGTTGCCTCAGTTGAGGTTGAAGTTGTCTGGTTTTCACCAGTCTTTGGTTCTGGCGAAGCTGGAGCGGCGCGCCGGGAGGGGGTGCTGGTTGCTTCCGGCGACGAGCTTTGCTCTGGCGAAGTCGCCTGCTGAGGCTTGACCTGAGGCGAACTGTTCGGCGTCTGGCCGGTAGCCAACGGAACGGACGCCGTGAAAACCAGCGTCACCGCCAGCCATGGCAGCACGACAAATGATGGGACTCGTCTAAAACTTCTCACTCGCTTCCCCTTCAAAATCTAGATAAGTTTGTTCAGCAGGTCAGCGACGCAACTTGGGCGCTTCGGCTCTTACGTAGGCCAGAACGGTGCCGCCGAAGCCGACGGCCCATCCATGTGTGCGATTCGCGAAAAAGACACGCTCCAACGGATGAGTGGTACCGCTCGGTTCGACGGTCCAGTGCAAACCACCGTCCTGGGTGTAGATTACGGCGCCTTCGGCGCCGACGGCCCAACCCTCTACGGCATCAAGAAACTTGACGTCAAGAAGATCAGCAGAGACTGTCGAGTTTTGCGGCTGCCAGGTACGTCCTCCGTTAACAGTGCGGTAGACGTTTCCACCGCTACCCACGGCCCAACCCAGGCGATTGTCTACAAAAGAAGTGGCAGTGAAACGGACGCCTTTTGCGTCAGGCAAATGGGATCGATGCCATGTTTCACCACCATCGGAAGTCTGCAGGATGGTGGCTCCGGCCCCCACCAGCCAACCGCGGTAGTCGTCAATGAAAGTGCCACCGAGGAGGAGGTGGCGCGTGGGAGCCTGCAATCTGGTCCAGTTTACCCCGGAGTCGTGTGACGTGAAGATGGCCCCGTGCTCGCCAAAGGCCCAGCCGCGTCCGCTGGGACTAAAGATGGCCCGAACCAGACGTGCGTCAACATCAGCACCGCCGATGTTGACTCGATTCCAGTGCTCGCCGCCGTCAGTCGTGTTCATCAGATAAGTGCGCGGGTCCTCTTTGGTTTTCAGTTCGTAGACGTTTCGTTCACACACGATCCAGCCATTGAGCTCATCTGAAAAGTAAATGTCGCGAAGCACATCCTCCGAGGGACGTGGTTTGGCTTTCCAACTCCTGCCGCCGTCCTCGGTAGCCAGCAGGGCGCCTTTGCTTCCGACGGCCCAGCCCCGGTTCTGATCGAGAAAAAAGATTGAATGAAGCCAGGCAAGTGTGCCGGTTGACTGGCGCTTCCAGGCGCCGCCTTGAGCAAGACCTTGCGGGCTGAGTGTTGTAACGAAGACGGCGGCAAGCAGAAAGCAGAGAACAGTTGACAGTAGGCAGTGGGCAGACGGCAGACGGCAGAAGCAGGAGGGCATTTTCCATTTCTCATTTTTCAATTGGCATTCGCGAATTGTTAACTTCTTGTTTGTGTAGTTAGTGCGATTTCGTGGATCGTTCCTGATCTCCCCGCCAAGCAAACCATCCACGAAGTAACACGAAGACCACGAATGAGATCAGAAAAATGACCAATGAAAAATGAGAAATGACATATGGAAAATGCTTCCTGCTCCTGCCTCCTGCTCCTGCTGCTAAAACCCGCCTCCGGTGAATATGCGAGCGAAACTGAGAACCGACGTTAAGCTCATGATCTTCTGGAAAGTCTTGAACTTGTTGCCCGGAACAATAATCTGATCACCGGGCACGAGAAACGTGTTATCAGGGGCTTTGCCCTTGTAAATCGCCGAGACGTTTACTGCAATGGGAGCCAGCATGCCATCTTGCTGGCGGCGCAGCACTACCACCTTGCTGCGATTGCCGGTCGGCAGCACACCGCCGGCTTCGGCAATGGCCTCCGTGACAGTCATGCGATGACTCATCAAACGAATTCCCGGTTGGGCAACGTCGCCGATGATGCTGTAGCGATATGAAGAAGCCTTTTCGAGGGATACTGTAACCTGTGGGTCGATGATGTACTCGTCATATCGCTGCTTGATTATTTCAGCGACTTCGTCGACGGTTTTGCCGTTAACAAAGACCCCGCCGGGTATGAGCGCCAGAGATATGCGTCCGCTCGGTGGAATAGTGATTCCTGCCCGCGAATAGCGATCCTGTCCAAAAACGTTGACCGAGATGACGTCTTCTGGGCCCAGCCGGTAGGTCGTGAAAAAGTTATTGTAGTAGGGAACAACCGCA
>CAZVHN010000311.1:0-10511 GCA_964626895.1 uncultured Chloracidobacterium sp.
CTCGGCGGAGTCTACCGGGCCGGCCTCTGCTGTGGGTCTGTCTTCCAGAGTGTCCGCCATGGATCTTCCACCCCAGCGGGGCAGCCCCGCTGAGGACCCCGGTTCAAGTTCAGTCTCTTGCGCGTCTAAACTCTACGCAAAGAATCGCTAAAAAGTTTTGTTCACTGTCGGTGGTCCACATCTGTTTTATTTCACCTTCGTTTGTTGACGTAGATCGTGTTGCTAACTAGAATGCGTCGCATAGACTTGACTGTTGCGCGTGGGTACCAACGTGCGACATCGGGTTAAAAACAACGGCGCAATGTTTCAGGGCGATCCCCTCTTACATGGCGCTGTTTGTTTAATGCGCGGCAACTAATCAGTTCGCCTCGATCGAATCTATTTTGTAAGGTCGAGGCCGTACGACTGATCAGATCTCGCCGTCAGGTGATCGGCAGCGAATGGCTGAAAACCGAAGCTTACGTAAAGCCGCTTGGCGGCTGCCAGTTTGCTGGACGTCTGCAGCTCCATTCGTCTAAAACCCAACTCTTTCGCCTGATTGACGGCGCGCTGGAGTACGTACCTTCCCAAACCCAAACCACGAATTTCGGGTACGAAATACATTTTGCGAAGCTCGCAAGTGTTCTCGTCGATTGGGAAAACCCCTACACTCCCCAGGAGCTTGCCATCGCGGTCCTCGATTACCTCAAAGAGCCCGCCGCGCTGCAGATAGTTGGCCTCGATATCTTGTAAATCAGCATCTGTCGCATCAGGATCCGGCTGTAAACCAAACTCTCTCAGAACGCCGAAAACGAGTTGCACAATGGGCTTTAGATCATCATTGCTAGCTGGGCGAATGGTGAGGTGGGAAAGGCCTTGTGGAAGCATTGTTATCAAGTAATGAGTGAATATCAGGAACAAGTAGTGAGTTACTTATTCACTTGGCGAACTAGGAGCCTGCTCGTCCGAAGTCGTCCTGCAAACGTACGATGTCGTCTTCACCAAGATAAGCGCCGCGCTGGACTTCGATGAAAAGAAGGGTCTCCTCGCCGGGATTTTCCACGCGGTGTGCGGCGCCAATAGCAATGTCGATGGCCTGGCCCGCGCGAACGACAATCTCATGATCGTCAAGTGTTACTTTCGCTGTTCCCTGCACCACGACCCAGTGCTCCGCTCTCTGCGAGTGCTTCTGATAACTCAGTCTTTTGCCAGGCAAGACTTCGATTCGCTTGACCTTGAAGTCTTTACCCTCATCGAGCACCGTAAAAGTGCCCCAGGGGCGCTGGTCAAACCGAGCGGATGTTTCCAACTCTTCGTTCATTTAGACCACCTATAGACGCGCTGCCCTTGGGCGCCACCATTCAATTTCTTCGCAACGTACCGACGAACGCACCCGGCGTCAAGTGGTTTTCCTTAAGCTCGGGCAAACAATAGGGCCGTGACAGTTGCACGAAGGTCACGCAGAATCGTGCATTATTGCCCTCGAGGCTTGCTGGTGGGGTCGCGTGCTTCACCACTCCAGACTTCTGGCGGTTAACGGAGCGGAGTGGCTCTTATGGTGAATAGTGACCAAAAAGCAACAAATAGTTGTTACCTTATCCCGGAAAACGACCCTTAATAGAACTGCTAAGAACTAGCGGATCAATTTGGGAAAAGCGAGCCGGTGGCAAAGGTTCTGCGGGAGGGCGGTCTCTGGCAAAACTCTTTGGTTCGGCCAGAACGGCGTGTGCTATAATTTCCGCCGTCGAAAACCCAATCAGTTCGGGTTGATTTTTCTCGCAGGCTTAGGGTCGAGAACTACAACCTTCCGCACTCTAGAGCTTGATTCTCTAGTTTTAGCCTAATCTTAAATAACGATAAGCTACCGGGGTTAAAACCTTCGATGCGTCGGGTACACTATTCTAACAACGGGCACCGAGAAGATACGGTGCTGATAGTCAACGACATACCCGAACAGTTGTGGTTGATGGAAAGCCTGCTACGTAAAGCTGGCTATGAAGTAATCACCGCGGGCGACGGCCACGAAGCGTTCGAGGTTGCTAAGAGTAAGCGCCCGGATGTCGTAATTAGCGACGTCTCCATGCCTCGGGTAAATGGAATAGAGTTTTGCCGGCTTATTCGACAGGACTCGGAACTGCGTTCCACCCCGATCCTTCTGGTCAGCGCCCATCGACGGGACACCGAAAGTGTTATTGAGGGGCTTGAATCAGGAGCCGACGATTACCTTGAAATGCCCTTTGACTCAACGCGATTAATTGCGAAGGTTTCCAGACTACTGGAACGTTCAAAACTTGAGGCCAATTATCGCGATCTAGTCGAGCAAGCCAGTGACATTATTTTCACGCAGGACATGAAAGGGCGTTTGACGGGAATTAACGCGGCGGGAGCCCACTTTCTTGGCGTCGGACCGGAAGAGCTGCTGGGCGTGCGCTTCACTGACGCATTCAAGATCAAACCTCAAGACTCCGGACTTACGGAGACTTTTAAGCAGCTTGAGCCACAGGACAATCTCCAGTTCCGAACTGAAGACGCCAAAGGTCGTGGGCGCTGGCTCGAAATCGTCACCTCTCCGACCAAGGATAGACAAGGCGAGACAATAGGTCTTCGCGGCGTGGCTCGCGACATCACTGACCGGAAGCAGATCGAGCTTGCCCTACGCGATTCCGACGAGCGTTACCGGCTGTTGTTTGAATCTACTCCGCAGCCGATATTCGTTTACGATGAAGAGACTCTTGGGTTTCTTGCCGTAAACGAAGCCGCTATTCAGACCTATGGGTACGATCGGGAGGAGTTTCTGTCGATGACTGTCGAAGATATTCGCTCCACCGAGGAGACCCCGACCCTCCTGATCAAAACTCCCACTGGCATTGACGAACCGCTTATTTCCAGTCCCTGGCGTCACCGTCGGAAAGACAACAGCATAATCTACGTCGAAATGACCTCGCATCCCCTTGCCTTCAATGGAAGCAAGGCCCGGCTGGTGATCGCTAGCGACGTGAGCGAGCGGAAACTACTGGATGAGAAGCAGCTAAGCTTACATGCTTCGGTTCAGCAGTCTGCAATGGAATGGCGCCAAACCTTCAATGCAATCGATTTCCCTGTTCTGATCGTAGACCTGGACGGTCACATTAAACGGCTAAACCAGGCGGCCGAAGAAACAGCTGGAGTGGACGCGGAAGAGATTATTGGTCGTAACATCGCCGAGTTGGAGAACAGTCAGCCGTGGAAGAAGACTTCAGAACTTATTAAAGCGATTCGGGCAAACGGGGGTTCGAGTTCGGCTGAAGTCAAAGACGAGACAACGGGCAAAACGTGGGCAATAACTCTATATCTGATTCACGAATTCGGCTCAGTTGGGAAGCGAGCGATCCTCATCGCCCAGGATATTACCAAGAGGACCGAACTCGAAGCCTCGCTGCGTCAGGGCGAAATGATGTCTCTGCTCGGGTCTCTGGTGGCCGGCGTCGCACACGAAGTCAGGAATCCCTTGTTCGGCATTTCTTCAATCCTGGACGCCTTCGAGACCCGCTTTAAGGACCGAACGGAGTATCTCAGGTACACGGACGTGCTGCGGGACGAGGTGGGACGGCTCACAGTTCTCATGGAAGAACTTCTTGAGTATGGCAAGCCGTTCAGAGGAGATTTCTATAAATTGTCGGTCGACGAAGTCATCACCAAGTCGCTGCGCTCTTGCTTACCGGCCGCCGAGGTTGCTCGAGTAATCCTCGTGAATAACATAAAGGGGCCGCTGCCGAAGTTGATGGTTGATCGACGAAGATTGTCGAAAGTCTTTGTGAACCTGATTGAAAACGCTATCCAGCATTCGCCGGCAGGGACAGCCGTGAGTGTTGAAGCTTGCGAAGTTCGCGAAGCTCAGCAGCGCTGGATTGACTGCTCTGTGAAGGATTGTGGCGCCGGCATTTTGGATGACGACAAGCCAAAAATTTTCGAACCCTTCTTTTCAAAGCGCCGGGGCGGCACGGGACTGGGACTTGCGATAGCGGATAGAATTATGGGCGAGCATGGAGGCAAGCTGATCGCAGGCAATAACCCCGAAGGTGGCGCTTGTATGACAGCGAGATTCCCGGTGCCTCACCAGGAGGAGATCGTGGATGGCTAGAAATCGGATACTGATTGTGGACGACGAGCCCGGGTTGCGCTTCGGCATACGAGACTTTCTTGAGCTTCAAGGCTATGAGATTGACGAAGCCGAAAGTTGCCGGGAAGCGCAGGAAATTTTTAGGACATCGCGTCCAGATATTGTCATTGCCGACTACATGCTTCCAGACGGCACGGCTCTGGACCTACTCCCACGCCTCAAAGAAATCAATCCGGATATTCCCCTGCTTATTCTGACGGCGCACGGCTCTATCGACCTCGCAGTCAGGGCGATTAAGGAGGGTGCGGATCAATTTCTAACCAAGCCCCTGGAGTTGCCGGCCCTGATGGTTATTCTTAAGCGCCTTTTGGAGAACCAACGGAACCGTCACAAGCAGCTCGCCAGCAGATCTCGCCAGGTGCGCCATGCGATTGACCCATTCATCGGAGTCAGCTCCCGCATTCGCGCTCTCGAGGAGCAGGCAAAGAGAGTTCTGGCCACGGAAAGCCCGATTTTGATTCTCGGAGAGACGGGCACCGGCAAAGGTGTGCTCGCACGGTGGCTGCACGATAACAGTCCGCGGGCCGAGGAAGCGTTTGTAGATTTAAACTGCGCGGGCTTGTCGCGGGAGCTGCTGGAAACCGAACTCTTTGGCCATGAGAAAGGCGCGTTTACCAGCGCCACCGCTTCAAAACAGGGTTTGTTTGAGGTAGCTCATCGAGGAACGATCTTCCTCGACGAGATTGGTGACGTCGATCTTCAGATTCAACCGAAGCTGCTGAAGGTGCTTGAAGACAAACGCTTCCGCAGAGTAGGAGACGTCAGAGATAGGCAAGTTGATGTTCGCCTGATTGCCGCGACCCATCAGGATATCGGTCAATTGGTGCGAGAGAAAACATTCAGAGATGATCTCTATTTTCGCGTCAGCACCATACCACTTGCCTTTCCTTCATTGCGAGAGCGCATCGAAGACATCCCGATCTTGGCTCACTATCTTCTCGATAAGCTGGCTACCGATCTCGGCCGCGGCGAGATTAAGCTCGAGCCGGATTCCATCAAAGCGTTGCAGGCCTACTCCTGGCCGGGCAATGTCAGAGAACTCCGTAACGTAATCGAACGCGCAGTATTACTAAGTGAACAAAAA
Source organism: uncultured Chloracidobacterium sp. (assembly GCA_964626895.1). Lineage (GTDB taxonomy): Bacteria > Acidobacteriota > Blastocatellia > Pyrinomonadales > Pyrinomonadaceae > PSRF01. The sequence continues at coordinate 5,223 of CAZVHN010000311.1, forward strand.
AACATACGATGGCAAGATCTCCATTTTGATGGCCACACGAGGCCCCGGGCCTCATACCTCGACTCGACCCTGACTCTTAACGAGCTAGAGAAGCAGCACATCGAAAGAGTGTTGCTCGAGGAGCAGGGGCGAGTAGAGAAGGCGGCATCACGGCTAGGCATACCCCGAAGCTCGCTTTATCAGAAGATTAAGAAGTATCAACTGAGCTCGTCCAGAGTCTAGAATGCGAGTCTGAATCTCAGACCTTCCGTCTCGAGACCTCGGGGCTTCGAGTCCAAATGCCTACTAGAAACAAGGTTTTCCGTGGTCCAGGGAACCAGACGCTTGTGGCCCAGTGTTTGCTGAGTAGAGGCCGTGCCAATCTACAAGTAGTCCTCGGATTTTGCTTGAGGGATGCCGGCTAGGAGCCGGTCAGCCTGCAGTTGCCCCGCATGGCCCATTCGCTCAAAGAGACCTATTTCGAGGTAGTTTTGCCTGGGTCTTAATCCAGGTTTTTGATAGGTGCCGGAACTCCTGCCCCTAGGTTTCGGTAGCAAATTGGAGGTTGGTTCGTGTTCCGGTTCTCCCACCGAAACGCGATACTCTCCTCGGGACTCAAACTTAGATCACGCATGGATCACGCATGGGTTGACTTACAAAAGGAGACAGATAGCTAATGCGAATTTCACTTACTTCATTCTTCAAGCCGATCGCTCTTAGCATCGCCGCGATTGTGGTAATGGGGCTCGGGCTAGGAGTTGTTCGGGCCGATGAGGTTTTCATCTCAGGCTCTACTAGCGGTTGTTTCGGCGCGGCCTGCATGCCAAGTGCGTCGGCCACACTTCTCGGCTTAAACTATAGCAACTCGACTTTCACCGGCACGACGGCGGCCGGTTTTCGCGGTCTTGGCGGCAATGCGAGTCCCGGCTCGAACGTAAATAACCTGGGTTCGATGTCGCTGAACACTGTTCCGAACTCCTACGGGGGCCAAATGTTCACTTTGCAGGTGACGTTTACTAACCCTCAGGGGTTCAGCGGCTCGAACACGACAACGTTCACAGCCACCCTAACGGGGACGGTCGTTTCTGCCGACAATGGCGGTGTACTGATTGATTTCAACAATACGCCGATCCTGTTCACTTTTAGCGACACGACCTGCGGGATGACCACGATAATTGGTCAGCAGACCACCTGCGGGAATGGATCGTTCTTATTCAGTGTGAATGATCTCGCGATAGATCCGGGTCAAACTGCATCGGTTACGGGTCAAATCACCGGCGCTCAACAGACGACAATTCCCGAGCCGACCAGCATGCTGCTGCTCGGAACTGGTCTTGCCGGCGTGGCTGGGGCTGTGCGCCGAAAGCTAAGAGCTCGCAAACAGAACTAAGCGTAACTGCAGTCGAAGTTGCCCATAGCGTTCAATTAAGAGTGTTAGCCGCCCGTGACTGGTCACGGGCGGCTGAGGACAAGTCTAGAATGTACACGAAGCCAATGATTCTTCCTTTAGATGTCAACGGCAAGATTTACGCCCTGCAGGATGAGAAGGGAAATACGATAGGGACAGGCACTCGTGAAGTCTGTGAAGTCTTGCTATACATTATCACCAAGCCTTCTTCTGCCTCGGGCAAAACTCAACTACTGATCCCGCAAAGGCCCAATGTGCGGGCTGCTATAGCGATATAGCAACTGGGGCCGGGCAGTAAGCCAATTTCCACCCTTCGCTCTTTCTCTTGAGTCCTTTGCCCGGCCTCATCGGATGCTGACGTGTTTGGAGGAGTTGAAAGATGAGTGCGGAACGAGCAAAGGCTTTCACCAAAACGCGTGCCTGTCCATCATCAGAAGATATTTCTAGTCGCACCCTTCCTCGCGGTAAATCAGATCAGATAGCTCGTCATATTGCTGGCTGCGAGTTTTGCGCAGCCGAACAGAGTTTTCTTTCCGCATACTGTCAAACCACCGAAGAATATGAGCCCGCAGAGTTGCCGGCGCATCTTCGCCGGCTGGCTGAAGCACTGCTCATTGGAAAGCGGAAAGATTCTTATAAAGGGATCGGAATACGGAAAGGGATCCTCTCTTACGAGGACCGGGTTTCGCATTTGAATTAAACTTCGTGCCAGGGATGTGTTGATTGACAGGGCGAAACTTTCGTAGAGGACCGAATCAGGATCTCTCGGGAGCAGGTTACATTCCAGTCACTGTCTTGAGCTATCTCGAATCGGCGCAGATTCCGCGATGAGCCATTGATCGTTTGCCTGGTAACGAGTGTGAAGCAAACTCGATTTGGACATTTAAGAAAAGTGTCAGGACGTTTGAAGCGCATCCTCGGCATACAAGACAGCTCCCCTGAAGAGGAACCGCGGATGCCTCGCCTCCTGGTTGTTGACGATGAGGAATCGATCTGCTTTTCCATGAGTGAGTACTTCTCACTGCACGGGTTTAAAGTCGATACCGCCAAAGAGATTGAAGAAGCTGAAAAGCTGGTCGAAAGCACTGAATACCAGGTGATCATCCAGGACCTGAGGCTGGGCACAACGCGTAATCCGGACGGACTCAACATTATTAGGCTGGCTCACGAGCGTCACCCCGAAACGCGAATCATCGTGCTCACTGCGTACGGTTCCGCCGAGATGGAGGATGAAGCCAGGCGCTGCGGTGCTGACGCATTTCTGAGAAAGCCAAAACCCCTCTCACAAGTGGCGCAGGTGGTTCAGGGGCTAATCGAGTCTCCAGCCAAACAAGCCGTTAAATCAGCCTAGCCTGTAGGCCTACTCAACTGGTTCTGCTCTCTGCAAACCTAATTTCTCAACCAGTATGGGCCAGTCTCCGCGGTCTTAGATCTTCGCTTTGTCTCGTCTTTGACCCAGCATTCGGCGCATATCTTCCGGTCCGTTCCAAATCATTAATTGTGTAGCCGGTGTCGAACATGTCACGTGACGGATCTGCGTGATCCACACTGTAGTCGAGAATCCTTCCATCGGTGTGAACATAAACGGATCCCCGGCGGCCACCTTCGAGTTGTTCAACGGTCAATAGCGCATACAGGTGGCGAAGCTTGCCCAGAGTTCCGGTTGGATATTTGGGTATGAACTCTTGTCCGCTGGGAAGACTATAGACATTGTCTTCAAGCAGAACGCTTCGTCCGTACTGTTGCAAACGGGGCGTAAAACCTTCCGGCAAGCCAAATCGAGGCTTCGGCTTCCTCGTGCTGAGAACTTTCTTTCTCCTTTTCGAGGAGCTTCGTTTCTTTAGGACTTTGTCGAGTCTGGGGTCAGTTTCTTTAGAAGGGTTTTTCCCGGTATCGGTAAGAGCTAGATACTCTCGGCAGGCATTGCGTAATTCATCTGAAACATCGAGCAAGCCTTCGGTCAGCTGTTTCAAAGTTGCGCGACCACTACGGACAGCTTCAGCCTTCTGGACCTCGGTCAACTCGGTCCACACCTGCTCGCCGATGATCGACTTCGACATTCGGCCGAAGTTTACTTCATTCCAGCCTTCTTTCAAGTGTCTTTTATCGCAACACGACTTGGGAAATATTGCGGCCTCGGTCACCGAAAACTGTGACACTACTTTAAGATCAGAGTCAGACCTTGGTCTCCATTGAAGGATGAATATTTCGATGTTGATGAAGTTGCCGTGGAACTGTTAGAGGTTCTCCAACCGGAGGTCATAGCCGCCGAAGTTCGAGTCCGGCACTTCTCTTGGGCAAATCAGTTGTAAGAGTGAGGATGCTGAGATGAGGCGGCAAATGCGCGGAAGCATTTGCCGCTTATTGACCGGAACGGTTTGGGCAACTCAAGCCGGCTGAGAAACAGCGGCGGTGGCGGCTCGCGGTTTCCAGATTGCCAAAAGTGCTCCGGCAATCAAACAGGCGACAAGCTGATAGCCGATATTCAAAAGATATAGACCTGGCTTGCGCCCCTCAAAAATCACTGTGGCTAGCTGTGTCGTGACGATAAAGCCCAGCCAAAGCCAGAATGCAGTCTGAAGACCACCAACCAGGTTGGTAGCCTTCGCATACTGCACAAAGTGTGCGAGTACGTAGACCAGCACCAGGGATGAAAGGAAGGCCAGCGCAAGCTCTTTCGTATTACTTTTGCTCTCGAGCTCGGTGAGTTGCTGAGGTGTCCACGCCATTAGCTCCACAAATTTATTTGAGAATATGCCGTACCAGATGGCCCCGAGGATCCAGTGCAGAATCGCAGCCACGAGCACTGCCGGATAGTTTACCTTCATGTGTCTTCTCCTTTGGGGGTTATTGAGAGTCTGAAGATCACGACGCAATTGCGCACGCTTTTCAGTCGAACACTACTGAATTAGATGGATTGCTTGCTTCTCGGAAATTGCGAACTTCGCCTGAGTTTTGGTTTCGCCTCATCGCGCCGCACTTCCTGACCCGGCTAAGATTGCGGCGAGTTTATACCTTCAATTCTTGAAGTCAAAATTCCTGGGGCATTCGGGCCGAGTGCTTCAATGAAAGTCATGCGAAGGAGGGGCGGCCACTTTGAAGGAAAGCGGCCTAACGCGCTTTGCTTTGACTGAGACGACGTGGTCCTGGTTCTGCAGGGTACCCTCGATTAAAAGAAAAGGATGGTCCACCAATACCAGACGGTTCTTACTGAAAAGCTGGGGCGTGATGATGATGTTGGCAACCCCCGTCTCGTCCTCCAAAGTCAGAAAAACAAATCCTTTTGCTGTGCCGGGGCGCTGGCGAACAATGACCCAGCCGGCAACACGAACTGCACTGCCATTACGCATCACGCCAATATCGATCGCGCGCGAAGCTCCCAGCTTATTTAATTCACTCCGATGGTGGGCAACTGGATGCCGCCCGATTGTTAACCCAGTGCCCCGAAAGTCTGCATCCAGCTTTTCCGGTAAAGTCATAGGGGCCAGAGGCGACTTGCTATCAGGTTCATGCAGCTCCTGGTAGAGTGGCCCTGCGGGATGCGTGACTCTTTCGACCTGCCACAAAGCGTCGCGGCGATGTATTCCTCTGTCCAACGGCCAACGTCCAACGGCCAACGTCTGCGCATTTGACTTTGGACTTTGGACTTTGGACTTTGGACTTTCAGTGGTCTGAATGAAATTCAGCGCTCCCACCGAGGCCAGCTTGCGCAATTCATCTTTTCGCAGTTCGGGTACGCGATTGCGTAGATCATCAAAACTCACGAAAGGACTTGCTTTTCTTTCGCGTTCGATGGCTTGCCCCGAGGATTCGCTAAGACCTTTTACGTATTTCAATCCGAGACGAAGAACAAGGCGACGGGGAGACAGGGGAAGCGGGGACATGTATGAGTCGTGAGAATG
>CAZVHN010000312.1:0-9049 GCA_964626895.1 uncultured Chloracidobacterium sp.
AAAGCGGAGCGCGCCCCCGCCCAACCCGGATAGCCACTCACTCTGTCATGCAAACGCTGGCAGCGGATCATATTTGTGGTGGCCAGATGAATCAGAGAAGGTGTCGAAAGCGATGAAGGAGGTGGTGGTACTCCTATTAGATGACGAAGGGGAAGACATGAGTTACCACAGTGTTGCGGATAACAGAGTTGAGTGGCTTTGCAGCTTGAGCGGGGGCGCGCTCCGCTTGCCCCCTTCCCAACCTGCAAATTTGCTGGGCTTGAATTGTCACTCTTAGGTTGAGTGGCTGGGAATCTTGAGCGGGGCGCGCTGCGCTTTGCCCTATTTCTCCCTGCAAGTTAACCGCGCTTGAGCCGTCCTTTCGCATCTCCGCGCCGTCCGTCCGGAGGATCCGCAATCTCCCGTCGGCAAAAAATGAGGCTAACTTAGAGAAGTAATAGGACGTTTGGCTGGGATCTCCCTACGGCGGCGAAGCTGATACCACTTAGGCTTGGCCTTAGTCGCGGCTGCAATCACCATCTCAATCTCCGGGATACTCTCAACCCCTGCCTCATAACCGGCCGCGATTAGCTCTTCGGCGCGTCTCATTTCATCCCAACGAATGTGGCCAACGCGAGGCTTGATCACCAGATCGGCCGCCGCCAATTGGTAAAGCGACGCAGTGCGTTGCACCAGCATCATCGACTGCAACACCACGCTGATGATGGATAGCGACGGACCTAGAAAAGCAGCCCCTTCAGCGTTGACGTCAACTGCTATGACGATGTCCGCGCCCATAGAACGCGCCACGTCGGAAGGGATATTGGCAACCAGACCGCCATCCACGAGTTGCCTTCCGTGTTCGTCGGCCACGGGAACGTACCAGCCGGGGATCGCACAGCTCGCGCGGATCGCGAACGGCACATCGCCTTCGCCATGCATGATTACGGCTTTGCCTGACTGAAGGTCGGTGGCCACGGCTGCAAAGGGAATGGGGAGCTCTTCAAAACGCGTCACCGGTAGACGCTCTCGCAGATATTGTTCGAGGCGCTCATTACTCTGGATGCCCTGCCGCGACATTGTCATTCGTCCCACGTCGCGCCAGCGCAAACTTCTGCCGATAGATTCAATCTCGGAAAGGGCCATGCCCGAAGCCAGCGTGCCGGCCACCAGGGCGCCGGCTGAGGTGCCGGCGATGCAGTCGATGGGAATTTCGTGCTCCGCAAAAGCTCGCAGCACGCCAACGTGAGCGAGCCCTCGGGCCGCGCCTCCCGAAAGGGCTAGTCCAATGCGTGGCTTCTTTTCCTTATTTCGCACCATGGGTAGAAAGGCAGAAGGCAGAAACGGTTCAAGCAATTCAGCTAGGCCAGCGAAGGCCGATGCTTCGTCAAGTTCGCTCACGTCACCTCGTCGGTGATATCAAACGATTTCTTTATGGAGTGCGCCGGCAGAGCGAAGCGGCGACGGCGCTTTGGATTCCTTCCTGCTGGACACATCCAAAGCGGTGTCGCGCTGCGCTTGCCACCGCACTCCACAAAGTTGTCAATATTGGCCTCTGCCAGGAAGGGTATTACTTCTGACTCCTGACTTCTGACTCCTGACTTCTGACTCCTGACTTCTGACTCCTGACTTCCGACTCCTGACTTCTGAATCCTGAGTCTCAAACAGGATACAACATCACGATCTCAGCCCGTTCGCGCGCGCTGTCAAGAAAAGCATCCGTGTCTGACTCGATTTTGGCTTCAGTGAGGGTCCTCTCGATCTCGCTCCGCGCTTCTTCCAGCGTCGGTATGATTTGTCCTGGAGACCGCCTTCTTAAGCGCGGGACATAAACATCCTGATAATAGTCAGCGATCTCTTTTTGCGAGATCAACACGAAGTTGCGAAAACGGAAGTCGAGGTATTTCTCAATTCTCACGCGCTGCTCGAGAATTTCGGCCAGTTTTTCACTAGTAAGGCCAACACGCAATAGTCGTTGCTGGAATTCGGCCGCGGATGGAAACGCTTTCACTAACTGGTCTCGAGCATTCCTAATCTCATCAGCAGTCGGAGAGATTGTCGGCAACTTCTCAGCCTCCTGGAGAATCAGCCTCTGGTCGATAACCAACCGTAAAGCTCGATCGAGATCCTCTGAACTCGGATTGGCCAGAGACGTGTTCGGCTGCAGGGCTAGCTGCCACAGGAGATCGGAATACGTAATCAAATCAGTGCGCACACCGGCGTTCACGGTGGCCACCATCTTGTCCACGGTCTCTTGCGCGTGAGCAAAAGACGGCAGGAAGCAGCAAAGGAAGAGTAGGCAGAATGCAGACGGCAGACGGCAGACGGCAGGCAGCAGGAGGCAGGAAACGGGGCGAAAGAACTCGGCTCCGCTTTCTGCTTTCTGCCGTCCGCCGTCTGCCTCCTGCCGACTGCCGACTGTCGCCTGCCGACTGCCGTCTGCCGTCTGCCGACTGCCGTTTGCGGTTTGCCGCCCGCCGTCTGCCGTCTGCATTCTGCCTCCTCGTTTTCTCTAGAACGTCTGTGTAAACCTGAAGTGAACTTGCGTTCGTTTAAGGCGATATATGGCCGGAGTGCCATCAAAGTCTGGGGCCTGCTGAGGAATTAGAAACTTCGGTAAGTTCAACAAAAAGCCATAATCAACCGCCAGTGCTCCACCGAACGGAGTCTGAATCCTGAAGCCGAGTCCCACGGTGTTTGTCCAGTGAGCACGCAAGTTTGCGGCGTTGATCGCCGCCAGAAGATCGCCCGGCGGAACAGGGGTGTCATCTCGCTTTTTGAATAGATCACCAACGCGACGAAAGACGTTGCCACCATCGTAAAAAGGCACTGCCTGTAACGACCTGGTTAGCGGTATTCGCGCTTCCAGGTTAACTATCGCCAACGCGTTACCGCCGACAGGTACAGTGAACGGATTGAGGGAAATAATCTCTCTGTTCTGATTGCGGAATACGCCTATGGGAATGATGGCTTGCCTGGGCCCTGCTTCCTCAAAACCGAATCCCCGCAGGGTTGAGGAACCCCCCGAGAAAAATCTCTCGCTGATGGGCAGGGCGCGGTCGATCTCATCTATGGTTCCGGTACCGTCTCGATCGCGCGGATTGAAAAGATTGGCCAGGCCCAGGGTGGCATTACCCGCGAATACCGTCCCGCGCAAGCTGTTCATCTTGTAGTACCGCCGGTAACTTGCCTGGAACCTGTTGAAAGAGACGTTGCCACCCAACTGCCTTAACGCTACTGCGTAATCCAAGCTCAGGAAGTCGCCCCTGGTGGCATCTATCTGATTGTAACGGCAAACCTCGCCGGGTGCTCCGGGCTCTGACCCATCGGTGCGCGAAGTTCCAATCAATCCGCGTTCACATCTTTCGCGCGTGTCTCGCACAAAGGAGGCTCCGAAACGGGAAAGCCGGATGGCCCGATCAGGCTGCAGAATTGGCTTAATCAATAAACTCTGAAGGTTGAATAGGCGCACGTCTTCATAGCTGTAGCGCGCAAACACAATAGTGTGGGTCTTCTGGTCAAGCACCCGCTGGGTTTCCAGCGCCACCGTAAAGCGATTAATCGTCGGTTCGTTAACGCGTCCCCCGAATTCATCAATCGGGTTTCCGTCCTCGCCCAGGCGTTGCACGATACCAAATGTCCCGCGGTCAATTGTGGACCGGAAGAAGCGAGTCACCGTGGAGTCTCGTTGGTATTGAACCGTGAGAGCCAGCGGCGCGAATTGTCTTTCGCCGTAACGCGCAAACCTGGAATCGACATACTCGAAGCGCAGCAGTTGTTGCCGTCTGCTGACACGCAAACGCATGGCTCCGTGCCGCAGCTTGTTCATCAGGTTTACGTTGCTGAACTCGAGCAGACCCAGCGGGCCGGTATCGGTTGAGAAGCCACCGCCGTAATCCATGACGCGGGGTTTCTTCTCCTCAACGTCGATAATCACATCCTCCTTCTTGAAACCGGAAGCGGTCTCGCCCGCGGGTACGGTGTGGATGATTACCTGGCGATAAGCGTCCGTAAGATAGAGTTCGCGTTCGCTTTCCGAAACCCGGTCAGCTCTGAGCACGTCGCCTTCCATCAAAGTGATCGCTCGAGCGATAGCGTTTCGCTTGGTAAGCTGAGTTTGTGCGCTGCCGGTGACGCCATTGACGATGATGCGGTTAATAAAAACCTTTTCTCCTTCGTTGGTGATCGAGTAGATCAGACGTATCTGCTCCTCCTCGGCCTTCTTGGGAAGTTCGACCACAGAAAAATTGATTTGGGCGTTTACGTAACCTTCGCGGGCATAGAGAGCCAGCACTCGCTCGCTGTCGGCTCTTGCCTGCGAGCGCGAGAAAGGAGCGCCGATGACCGTCCGAAGCTCATCGCGAAGGCGCAGCTCGGTGTAGATCTTGTTACCGCGAACCTCCACCCCGGCGATACGCGTCAGCGGTCCTTCGATAACGTTAAAAGTGATGATCAGGTTTTCACCATTGATGGAAACGCCCTGCAGCACTTCCGCGTCCGCACGGCGGTAACCAAGATCGCGCATGTAGTTTCTGATTATTCGCCTATCCTGCTCGAGCAGAGTGAGACTTGTGTAGCCGCGACCGTAGCCCAGGAACGGAATTAGGCCCAGCGCGCTCGCCTTCTGACTCTTCAAGTCCGCCTCGACATCCTCGAAGGAGAGTTTGTCGGTTCCTGTGATCCGAATATCAGTAAGGCGTAACCGGCGTCGTCTTTCAATCTGGTACGTAATCTCCACCGAGCGGCCGCTCAACAATTCCGGATCCAGATTTTCGCAAGTTTCCGTGGCGCCGTTTGATCCTACTGCGGGTGTGGGCGGCGTAACTGAGCAAACGGAGGTAATTTCCGCAAAAGAGTAACCCTCTTCCTGAAGTCTGTTACGCAGTCTGCGGGCACCCTCTTCAATGGCTGACACGTCGATATTGCCTTCGCGCATCACCGGTAAGAGCTCGCGCCTTGTCTTTTCGCTAAGTGGATAGTCCGGAATGTTTACTTTTACTTTGGGTCCAACAGCGCCCTTCAGGCTGATCGTCATCAGGTTGCGGTCTGCGTCCCGCTCAACGCGCGGCTCTTCCAACTGCGGCGCTAGATATCCGTCGGCAATGATCGCTTCCTTAATACGCTTGACGTCCTCGCCCAGAGCTTCGCGAGTGAAGGGAGCATTGGGCGGGAGCCTCAGGAGCGGTCGCACTTCAGCCGTGTCAAAACCACTGATGTCGATATTGAATGCACCAACTCGCGATTGTTCGCCCAGGGTGATGCGATAGGTCACGATGGCTCGCGTTCCGCTCGGGTCCACCTCTTCGACCGGTTCTACCGAAGCGTTGAAGTAACCGCGGTCTCGCAAGTAGATCTGAATCTCGTCAGCATTCCGGACGATTATCTGCTTTGAGAGTCGTGTGCCGGGCTGGATCAGGTTTAGCCGGGCGCGCAACTCATCTTCAGATATGGGAGTGCCCAGGACAGGACCCAGTTCGAGTCTGACTTCTCCAATCTGCACTTGTCGTTGAATTACAAATCGAATTCGAATGGGACCGGTTTTTGTGGCGGCCTCAAAGACTTCTACACGTGCGTTCGCAACTCGACCTGATTCGAACAGTGCCTGCAGCGAATCCCGCACACGCACGGCTGAGAATTCGGTGTTGGGAGCGATTTTGAGAATTGACAGGAAGTCTGACTGGGCTGCGGGGTCGCCTGGGGAACCTTCAAACACCACTTCGATTGTGGTAATCAACCGGCCCTCATACTCATCCATTCCCCCCGCAAGTGCTGTAACCGAAGCCGCACAAACAATCGGAGTCAGCACGAACAGCGCCAAGAGACTTCTCAGAGCCCGCGATCCGACAAGATGGTGACCCCGGGCTACGGTATCCTCGGCGGCCGGCACTCTGCCCGCCGTTTTCGAGACTTTCTGATTACCCGTCCAGCTGTTGCTGTGCCCCATTACTCAGAACCGTTTCCTAAACCTAATTTCAAAACTGAAGCTGTCATCGCGAGACGTGAGCTGCCTTGTTGACGCCTGCTCGTACAGCGCAATGAAAGAGAGACGATCGGAAACGCGATACTCAACAGCCAATATCTGGTTCGGGTCAGAAGCGACGTTGGTGGAATACGTAACCGACAAATTCTTGTTGATTCGTTTGCCGACAGTCAGACGCGCCCCTGGAGTGGACCCAGTGCGACCGCCAATCACAGGGTTGATCTCAAAGCGACTGAGTCCGAAAAGCTTGCTGGTCGCGCGTTGGGCCGGAGCATTGATCAAGGCATCGGTGAGCAGACTCGTAGCTGTTCCCAGGCCAGACTGCGACAGAATCGAAGCACTCGTGTCGCCGGTTGAGAGTTGGCCGGTGGTAATCAAGGCCACAACGTCAGCCTGCGGCAGCGCCGGCTCAGAACTTACCGTCGCTTGCGGCTGCGAAAGCGGTCCGGTGAGGTTTACCGTGATGCGATAACCTCGAATCTGCGTCTCTCCCTGAATGTTAACTATCGGATCGGCATTGCGGCGTGGGGGCAGGTCCATCAAGGCGCGAGTGATCTCGTAGCGATCGTTCCGGAAATTCAGCGTACCGCTGGTGGCGGTAATTCTTCCAGAGATTACGGGATCCTTAACGGGACCATTCAACAGCAGGGAGGCTGAACCGACCAGGTCGGCGAGATTATTTCTCACGATGAGCGCGTTACGCCCCTCCACACGCAAGTCGCTGAAGACGGCGGCACCGATGAATTCCAGTTCGCCACCCTCTTCGATCGATTCTTCACGTCGGAAGTTGATTAGATCGGCGAGTTCGATATCCTGGGTATATTCGGCGCGACGCAAAGTCACCACACCACCGACCAGTTGTTCGCGCGCGGATCCCTTAATCTCAAGATCGGTATCCACCGTGGAGCGGAAGTTTTCGGGGAATGGGACGGTAACATTCTCACCGTGAACGTTGATGAGAAACTCCGCTAGAGCGAAGCCCTCCAGGCGCACTCCGCCGGAAACACTGATACGGCCTCCGCCCATCGTACCCGCGAGCGAGCCAATCTGGGCCTGGTTCGCATTGAATCTAATGACAGATTTGAGATTCGATATCGTCCATCGCTCGTTACCGAGGAGAAGCGAGACCGAGCCTGAGTTGACGGAAGCCGTGCCGTTTAGACGCGGGAGTTCATAGCTGCCGGTGATACGCACAGAAACATCGGCGATTCCCGAAGTAAACACATCGGGAGACAAACCGTTAAGCACGCGCAAATTGAGTTGGCCATCTGCCGTAAGCGTCTGTCTGCCGCCTTCACCAACGGCCAACACTCCACCTAAAACGATATTCGTACCGGGACCGGTGAACTGAGTTTTTTCGAAGAACACCTCGGTCGGCGAGAAGCGCACCAGGAGGGGGGAAGTTGCGCTGAGCTGCACGTCTTCAACCCTAAACGTGAGCTCGGAGAGATTTGCCGTACCTTGCAAACCGGCGATCGAAAAGTAACCATCCTCGTCTACCAGGGGCCCGGTCGCTTTAAGCGAGCCGGTTGCCCGGCCGGTAATCTTCACCGTACTTTGCGGCAAGATGATTGAGAACAAGTTAGTCAACTCGGCATTGTTAAATGCGGTTTCGATCGTGGCCGGCAACTTCTCATCAGCAAGGTTCACCTGGGCCGAGAGCACCTGCGGAGTACCAAGCAACCCGCTTGTCAGCGTTACATTGAGTTGCTTGTTCTCAGTTCTGCCGACCAGCGCAATAGTTCCGGCGGGTCGACCATTGATGATTACGTTCTGACCCTGCCCATCAAACGTGATCTGGAAGCCGGAAAAATCTCCGGCCGAAAAATTGCCGGACACGCGCGCGGTGAAATCTGCCGTGCCGGTTAGAACTGGGCCGATACCATTATTAGTAAGGGCCGCAAGCCTGCTGAGCTGCACTCCCTCGGCACGACCTTGCAGATCGAAATCTTTAGTGGACGTGTTGTACGTCCCCCTCGCAACGATATGGCCCGCACCGAGCTTGGCATCGACGTTTTCGATATTGACGTTGGAACCGCTGAAGGCGGCGCGGGCCACCAGGCTTTCCAGAGGTTCGCCTGCCAGGCGGCCCGGACCGAAGCGTAACTCCGCACTACCACTCATCGCGTCTGGTATTCCCGCGATTTGTATCTGGCCCGAAACGTCCGCCTGGGTGTCGCCAAGTTGCTCGCGCGTCGCTTTGTCCAAGGGAAGCGTGGCAATCAGAGTTCGGGCATTCACTCGATCGAGTGTCGCTGCGAACGTTGTGTTGTTCACGCCTGTGCGCGGAGCGTTGAGCGCAAACTGCATGCCGCCGCCGTCTCTTTCCGTCAAGCGCCCATCCGCAACACGAAGCTCAGCCGGAGTCATCACGATCGAGGCGGACAGTGAACCCAGATCATTTCCGTTAACCAGCAAAGAACCGAGAGCCACGCGACCGTCGATGTCCGGTGAACTCAGCGCACCCTTTAGAGTGCCGTTGAATGACAACTGGCCCGCAAGCTCGAGGCCATAGCTCCGCATCTGCTCCTCCAACTCAGGCAGTAGACCTGATGAAATCAGGACCGCTTGCAGCTCTGACGCATCGGAGGAATTAAGATCAACCTGGAGGCTGGAATCGCCTTCGAATGAGAACTGACCCGAAGCTTTCAGCCTGGTCGCCGCGGTTTGGAGATCCACACGTTGAATCTGAAACAGACCGCGATCCGCCAAAACCGCCAGCTCTCCGGTGATCGGGATGCGCCCGCTCTCGTTGTGGTCGGCTGCCGCCGTCAATTGCGTGTTGAGTGTGCCGGAGGCTTGTTTGAGGTCGGTTCCCGGGAATGCCAGATCCACTCTGCCGTTGGCTCTGCCTGCGAGTGGGACAGCACCGCCTGCGAAGGCCGTGAGGGGACCAGCTATGTCGACTCCGGTAAAGGTCGCCGCGATGCGGGAGGTGCCGCCAAGACCAATCGCAATTCTGGCGCTACCCGTTGCCTGCCCTTTGAAAACGTCTGCCTTGAAATCGTTGAGTTGGATCTCAGAACTTGTCGCAACCAGCTTCGCCTGGACCTGGCCCAGATCCATTCGTCCCAGCACACCGCCACCAAT
>CAZVHN010000313.1:0-3154 GCA_964626895.1 uncultured Chloracidobacterium sp.
CCGGGACTCGCCCCGCGCTGCAACTGGTTGAAGCCCGCGCCGTCGTCTGCTTTATCCCAGTAAAATCTATAGAACGGGATCAGGTTAAGACTTAGCGGATTATTTGGCCCAGTCAAGCGAATGTTTCCACCGATGGTGGCGGTGCTAAAAGCCGACTCACCATAGAGCCGATTTACGAACGGCGCATCCGGAAGATATGTCGGAGCAATCGTAAATAGATTGGGCGCGGTAATCGCAAGAGTAGTTGCCGTAGGCGGAATGACTCTAGTGGTAAGCACAACTCCAGGAAGGATGCTGCCAACCGTCGAGCCTACCCCCGGGAAGTTAGACGCGCCCGAGAAATTTCCACCTCCACCAAAAGGCGTGCCCAAGCGACTCACAAACGGCGGAGCAACAGCAGTACCCGTGAGACCGAAGTTCGGTCCAGTGCCACCCACGAATGGGAACTGCACGAATCCCTGTCCGCCCACATTGCAGGGTGGTCCAGCCGGGCGGAAGAGCGGGCTAAATCCAGTCAACTGCGTCGAACCGCTCACCCGTTCAGGCGGCAAAATTATCGCCGATCCCGAGCACCGCAGGGTCGCACCGAAGAAGAGCTGCGAGTTTGGCAAGTAGAAACCTGACAGGTGCTTTGGGTTATTAACCTTAACCCCGCGGTAAGCGTCGATGTTAAAGAACAACTCCAAGTGATCGTTGATGCCTATTTGGAAGCTGACTGGGATCTCGGTGATATCCACGTCCCCGGGATCGCGGTCGTAGTTGCTATAGGCAATGCTAAAAGTAAACTCACCTCTACGCAGCGTGTCGCCGTCGTAAATGGTGAAGAGTCCGGTTGGCCCACCAGGCGAGCCGCCTGTTCCAACGGTCGGAGCCTGATTGCGTGGATCATTGGCCCCTCTCGGAGTTTGTGCTGATACTGCCGTACACAGTACCAACGTAGCGAGCGCGGCAATTAGCGCCCTAGTTGCGAGTCTCATCGCATTCCTCCTGCGAAAGTATAAAGTTTGCTTAAGAGCGTTGACCAACGCGATCAATTCCTTGATGCGGAGGCTCCAACTATATGTCAGAGAAATTTCAATCCTTCCAAAGCCCAAACCAGCCGCTCAAATCTAAGATTTCTTAGCTGGACCGACTGCTAAAATCCTGCCAGACCATACTCTACCCTTTGAGGGAAATCAAGACCTTTTCACGGGCGCAGGGCCAATTTGTTTATGTTTTTTCCGTCACGCATAGATGCCACGCATGCGGGTGTCATAGGCCACTCGGTCGATGGCCAGCATGTACGCTGCGGTCCTCGTATCCACGGAGTGAGCGTCAGCATAACGACACAAATCGTTGAAACTTGCCACCATCGTATCTGCCAGCCGCTCATTGACGACGTCTTCGCGCCAAAAGTAACCCATTCTGTCCTGCACCCACTCAAAATATGACACTGTAACGCCGCCGGCATTCGCCAAAATGTCAGGGATAACAAACACTCCCTTCTCGTGGAGCACCTCATCCGCAGCGGCAGTTGTTGGGCCATTGGCCCCCTCAGCCAGCACTTTGCACTTAATTCGGTCCGCATTCTGCGAAGTAATCTGGTTTTCGGTCGCGGCCGGCACTAGCACATCACACTCCAGCTCGAGTAACTCGCTGTTCGAGACCGTTTCAACTCCTTCGTAGCCCTCGAACGACCGGGTCGTTTGCAGGTAAGCAAGAGCGGAGGGGATATCAATACCATTTGGGTTGTAAATGCCTCCATGAACGTCCGAAATAGCCACTACCCGGTACCCGGCTTCATGAAGCAGACGTGCGCCGATGCCCCCCACGTTCCCTGATCCCTGCACCACCACTCTCGTTTCCTCCGGCTTCATCTGAAATCTCTTTATCGCCTCGTTGATAACGATGAGCAGGCCGCGGCCGGTGGCTTCCCGGCGGCCGGAGGACCCGCCGAGATCAATTGGTTTTCCCGTAACCACCGCTGTCACCGTATGTCTGGCGTGCATCGAAAACGTATCCATGATCCAAGCCATTGTTTGCTCGTTGGTATTCATGTCCGGCGCGGGTACGTCTTTCTCCGGTCCAATAAAATCGAGCAGCTCCGAGGCGTAACGACGGGTCATCCGTTCGAGCTCACCCATTGACATCTGTTGCGGATCACAAACGACACCACCCTTCGCTCCTCCGAAAGGAACATTGACAACAGCACACTTCCAGGTCATCCAGGCCGCCAGCGCTCGCACTTCATCTAGGTTCACATCCGGTGCATAACGAATCCCGCCCTTGGCAGGACCACGCGCGAAATTATGCTGAACGCGATATCCTTCGAACACCTGAATCCGCCCTGAATCCATGCGCGTGGGAATATAGACCTTGAGTTCCCGGTTAGGGACACGCATCACCGCGTAGAGATCCGGATCGAGATTGAGCAACTGCGCCGCACGATCAAACCGGGACATCATCGACTCAAACGGGTTCGCTTCTTTTATCTCGCGAATGTCGTCCACATAAGCTGTGCTTTGCAAGGACATATCCATCTCCAATTCTTTCTTTTTCGAAGCACGGGGTAGCCACTAGCTCAGAGCTTCGTTCATCGCACCGGTGCGGTAGCCGTGAAGATCGAGAGTAACGTACTTAAAGCCGAGTTCGCGAAAACGGTGGGCCAACTCCTCAACAATTTCAGCACGTAGTGCGCGGTCCATCTCCGCGGGGGCAATCTCCAAACGCACCAAACTGTCGTGATGGCGCACGCGAAATTCTCGAAAGCCCAACTGGCGGAGAATCTCTTCGCCGCGATCAACGGTGGAGAGGCGTTCGATGGTTACCGGAGTACCGTAAGCGATTCGTGACGAGAGACAGGGACTGGCAGGTCTGTCCCAAGTTGGCAATCCAGCCCGCCGGCTCAACTCACGAACCTCCTGCTTGCACATCCCAACTTCAATTAACGGACTTCTGACGCCGTGCTCGTTTGCGGCGGCCCGCCCCGGGCGATAGTCGCCGAGATCATCGGTGTTCGAACCATCTACGATGAACTCAAAATTCCCCGCCCGAGCCAGCGGCTCCAGCTTTCCGTACAATTCGTCCTTGCAAAAATAGCAACGGTTGGGCCCATTGGCACGATAAGCAGCATGTTCCAACTCTTCCGTCTTAATTGTCTCGGCGCGAAACCCAA
>CAZVHN010000314.1:0-4181 GCA_964626895.1 uncultured Chloracidobacterium sp.
CCACACGCCTGATGCCGAGCGTGCTGTCAGGGAGATCTATCGCGTGCTGCGGCCCGGCGGACGGGCGGTCGTGATGCTATACCACCGCGATTCGTACAACTATCGAGTGAACATTTCGCTGCTTCGCCGCGCCGGAGCACATCTTTTGAGATGGGAGCCTGGAATTAGTCTGGTACACCGGTTAACCGGAGAGTCCCTTGAATCTCTTAGGCAACACGCCAGGCAACTCAGGAACGATCAGCACAGCTATCTCGAGTCTGACGAGTTTCTAAGTCAGAATACGGACGGAGCAGGCAATCCCCTGGCGCGCGTCTATTCGCGGGATGAGGCGCGCGAGTTATTCAAAGATTTCCCCGAGATCGAATTGCGCACTTATTTCCTGAATAAGCGTTGGCTGCCTCTTATTGGAAATATGCTTTCTCGCTCGGCGGAGTCGCGGCTTGCCGCTCGCTGGGGCTGGCATTTATGGATATATGCGAAGAAATAATTTTGGAGTGCGCCGGCAGAGCGAAGCGGCGACGGCGCTTTGGATTCGGTAGTTGGAGCGATTCGATCGGGTAATCCAAAGCGGTGTCGCGCTTCGCTTGCCACCGCACTCCAAAAGTTGGCACATCACAATGAAGAACATTCTCATCACCGGCGGCGCCGGTTTCATCGGTTCCCACCTCGTAGACCATCTACTTGCGGAAGGCGAGTGGGCCGTCACGGTGGTCGACGATTTCAACGACTTCTACGCGCCGGAGATCAAGCGCAACAACCTTCGTGCTCACGAAAAGAACCCTGCCTACAAACTGGTTGAGGCCGATATTCGAGTCCCATCGGCACTGGCGCAAGTCTTCAACCAAACCCAGTTTGATGTCATCGTTCATCTGGCGGCGCGCGCAGGCGTGCGGCCATCTTTGAAGGATCCCCAGCTCTATACGGAGACAAATATCAACGGGACCCTGAATCTGCTTGAACAAGCGCGCCAGCACAGCGTCAAACAGTTTGTGTTCGGATCTTCGTCATCTGTTTACGGCATTAATGCGAAATTGCCCTTTAGCGAGGATGATCCAATCCGCCAGCCCATTTCACCGTACGCAACAACTAAAGCTGCGGGGGAATTGCTCTGTCATACTTATTCACACTTGTACGATCTACGATTGGTCTGCTTGAGGTTTTTTACCGTCTACGGAGCGCGCCAGCGTCCGGATCTGGCAATACATAAATTCGCTCGCTTAATCAGCCAGGGCAAGCCGATCCCGGTGTTTGGCGACGGTAGAACTCGCCGCGACTACACCTATATCGATGACATCATCGCCGGAGTCCGTGCGGCTATCGACTTCGATCAGACCAACTACGAGGTGATCAACCTGGGAGAGTCGCGAACAGTGGAACTTAGGGAGTTGATCGTTCTGCTGGAACAACAGATTGGTCAAAAGGCGATCATTGATTCCCAGCCTCTGCAGCCAGGCGATGTGCCACAAACCTTTGCCGACATCAGCAAAGCGCGCCGCCTACTTGGATACAATCCGCAAACCCAGATTGAAGACGGAATTCACAGGTTCGTTGAATGGTTTCGACGGCCGGAGGAATAACCGCGGGTAACTTCGGTAGTGAACGTGTGGGGTCTCAAAAGGGCCTACAGTAACTTGCAGGTAAGGAAGGGGGCAAAGCGGAGCGCGCCCCCGCTCAAGATTGGTAGCCACTCAACCCTGAATTGACAATTCAAGCCCAGCAACTCAAAGCCACCCAACCTTGAATTGACAACTCCAAGCCCAGCAAATCGCAGCTTGAGCGGGGGCGCGCTCCGCTTTGCCCCCTTCCTGACCTGCAAATTACCGAAGGCCCATTTCAGGATCTGACCCACATCTGCATCCACAACCGATTTGTTCTACAATGCGACTCGCGCGAATCGCTAAACGGGGCGCTGTCCCAAAAGTTAGGGAATGTCCACAACAACCAACATTATCCGTGACCCTCTGCCGCAGGAGATGCAGCAACATACTTACTCGATCATGTATCGGGTTGAGGGAAGTCACTGGTGGTTTGTGGGGCGACGGCGAATACTTTCGAGTTTTGTCAGGAGAATCGTCGGGAATCTAAACAACCCGCGGCCGCGAATTCTCGACGTCGGTTGCGGCACGGGCGCGAATCTTGAAATGCTTGTCCACTTCGGTGAAGCCGAGGGCGTCGATGTCTCGACAGAGGCCCTGGACTTTTGCCAAACCCGAGGCCTTCAAAATGTGCGGCAGGGTGAAGCGGAACGTCTTCCGTACGAAGACAAGTCTTTCGATCTGGTTACCGGACTCGATGTCGTCGAGCACCTTGATAACGACGTCGCCGGTTTGCAGGAGATGCGACGCGTGCTGCGTCCCGGTGGCCGGGTGCTGCTTTTCGTGCCGGCGTTCATGTTTTTGTGGGGCGTCCAGGACGACATCAGCAATCACCGCCGCCGTTACACTCTCGCAACCCTCAAAAAGGTTGTGCGACAGGCCGGGTTGGAAGTCGAGTCCGCTACCTATGCGAACATCACTTTCTTCGTCCCTATTTGGCTCGGCCGCTTGCTGATGCGCATGACGGGTTTACGTCCCGCCTCCGAAAACAACCTGACGGTGGGATTCTTGAACGGCGTACTGGGACGCATTTTCGGCGCTGAGGCGGCGCTACTACGTCATGTAACGTTTCCATTTGGTGTTTCGATTATCTGCATCGCGCGTCGCACTGATTGATTGGTCCTTACAGTTTCAAGATAAATGAAAATCTACGACCAGGAAGTGGCAGCACGAAGGCAGGTGGAGACCTCGCCACGCGACGGCGAAGCGCCTGAGATCTCCGTTTTCCTTCCGGTCTACAACGAAGAGCCAAATCTGCTGCCACTCCATACCAAACTGGATGAGGCGCTAGCAAAACTAGGTCGCTCGGCCGAGATCATCTACGTCGACGATGGCTCAACTGATGGCAGTCTGAGAATTCTGCGAGAAGTGGCAGAGCGCGATACGCGCGTGCGCGTAGTAGCTCTCAAACGCAATTACGGCCAGACCGCCGCAATGGCCGCCGGAATTGACGCGGCCCATGGCGAAGTTTTGATACCGATGGATGCGGACCTGCAAAATGATCCTGCCGATATCATCCGGCTGCTGGATAAGCTCGATGAGGGTTACGATGTGGTTTCCGGATGGCGCAAAAATCGCCAGGACAAGCTGATCACTCGCAAGATCCCTTCAATGATTGCCAACAGGTTGATTTCCTGGATTGGAGGCGTCCCACTTCACGACTATGGCTGTTCACTCAAGGCCTATCGGCGCGAGGCCCTCCAAGACGTGCGGCTGTATGGAGAGATGCACCGCTTCATTCCCATCTACGCCTCTTGGGTAGGAGCGCGTGTCTCGGAAATCCCGGTCGAACACCACCCGCGCACCATGGGCAAGTCGAAGTATGGCTTATCGCGCACGCTCAAAGTCGTGTTTGATTTGATGACGATCAAGTTCATGGCTTCCTACCAGACAAAACCCATTTACGTTTTCGGTTCGTTTGGCATGCTGGCGTTTTTCGTGTCAGTGGTGGCGGGTTTGTACGCTATCTTTTTGAAAATCTTTCACAAGGCAGACTTCGTGCAAACGCCACTGCCGATTCTGGCGATCGTGATGTTCGCGGTGGGCATTCAGTTTCTGCTGATGGGTTTGCTCGCGGAGATGCTGGTGCGGACGTATCACGAGTCGCAGGAGAAATCGATCTACGCCGTGCGCGAGAAAATTGGCTTCCAGGAATAGTGACTAGCAAACACAGTGGTCGCGGTGTCATGAGGTCAGTACCACCGCGCGGTAGCGGGTGGGTCCTGAGTAGCGACTCCACTCGGCGTAAGTGATGACTAGCCATGACCCACCCGCTACCGCGCGGTGGTACTGACCTTATGACACGCAGCGAGCGATTGCGGTAGTAAGTCGTTGTGAATTGAAATCGATTCGAATAGGCATCGGAGTTGAGTCTCTCCAGCTTGAGTGGGATCAGCAGAGAGCATCACCGCAGTAACCAATGTGTGGAATAACCGGTTGGGCCAGCCTTGATTCGCGCACACCGCCTCCTGAGGGCGCTAAGGGATTGTTGCACGCCATGTGCGAGCGCCTTGTTCATCGCGGGCCTGACTCTGAAGGTTTGCTCGTCTCCACTGGCGTGGCCCTGGGAATGCGCCGCCTCGCCAT
>CAZVHN010000315.1:0-13014 GCA_964626895.1 uncultured Chloracidobacterium sp.
CGGTCGCTACCGCTCCCGGTCCCGCCAGGATCGCTTTCATCGCCTCCATTCGTCAATGAGCGAGGCCACCAATCCCGTCCAGCCCGTCTGATGCGAGGCGCCCAGGCCAAAGCCAGTGTCGCCCTGAAAATACTCGTAGAACAGGATCAGATCACGCCAGTGCGGATCGTTTTGAAATTTCTCAATCTGGCCGTAAACCGGGCGCCTGCCTCCAGCGTCGCGGGTGAAGATCGAAATCAAGCGGTCCGCAAAGCCTTGCGCCATCTCATCAAATGTAATTGGAGGTTCGTCCGCGACGGGATTGTTGATCTCCATCAGGGGCCCGTAAGCCTTACCCAATTTGCGCAGCGATTCAATCATCATAAATGTTGTGGGAAACCAGATTGGCCCGCGCCAGTTGGAATTACCTCCCTTCAACATCTCGATTGATTCGGCCGGCTCGTACGCGACCCTGCTGTTTTCGAAAACGAAAGGATGAGCTTGATGCCACTTTGACAGACTTCTCAGGCCATAATCAGAGCGAAACTCTGCTGGATCCCAAATGCGTTCGAACAGGTGACGTATCTGACTCTCGTCAACGATCGCTAGAATGTAAACCCTTTTTCCGTCGCGCTCGATGGTCGTAACGCAGCGCTGTACCAGATCTTGCCGGTTCTTCAAAAACCATTGCAGGTTCGCGCTGAATTCGGGAAACGGTTTGATCCAATCCTCTTCCAACCGTTCGATCGCGTAGAGAGGAATGAGGCCGACCAGCGAGCGCACACGAAACTTATGAAACCCCCCACCGGGAAAGCGCAGCACATCGTAGAAAAAGAGGTCCTGCTCGTCCCACAGTTGGTAGTTGCTTTTGCCCATATGCTTCATCGCCGAGCCCACGTAGACATAGTGCTGGAAGAATTTGGTCGCGAGCGACTCGTACACACTGTTCTCTTTCGCGAGTTCGAGGGCGATGCGCATCAGGTAGAGGCAAAACGAGCCCATCCATCCCGTGGCATCGGATTGTTCAAGCTTGGCCCCACGCGGTAACTCGTGGCTGCGGTCGAGCACGGTTATGTTGTCAAGGCCGAGAAAGCCGCCCTCGAAAACGTTATTGCCTTCGTTGTCTACCTTGTTCACCCACCACGCGAAGTTGATGAGCAGTTTATGAAAGCACTGTTCGAGAAACTCGCGATCAGCTTTGCCGGAGCGAATCCGGTCCATGTTGTAAACACGCCACACGGCCCAGCCGTGGACTGGCGGATTCAGATCAGAGAACTCCCACTCGTAGGCGGGAATCTGACCGTTCGGATGCTGAAACTGCTCAAAGAGCAACAGCCACAATTGCTCCTTCGCAAACTGCGGATCGACCAGCGCGAGCGGCACGCAATGAAACGCCAGATCCCACGCAGCAAACCACGGATACTCCCACTTGTCCGGCATCGACAGCACGCGCATTGAATTCAGGTGCAGCCAACGCGTGTTGCGGCCGCGGCGGCGCGACTCGGGCGGTGGCCGGTTAGGATCATCACCATTGAGCCAGGCTTCGACGTCGTAAAAGAAGATTTGTTTGCTCCACAGCATGCCGGCGAGAGCTTGGCGTTGAATGCGGCGCTCGTCTTCGCTGGCTTTCGCGGGATGGATGGAATCGTAAAACTCGTCAGCCTCGGCGCGCCGTTCCGCCATGATCTTTTCTACGTCCGCGAGCGGCTGCTGTAGGACCTTGTCCGTTAAACGCAGGTGGATAACGATCGAGCCGCCCGCGGGAACATTGCGCTCCGCATAATGAAAGCACGCCTTGGTGCCAACCTGCGCGGGGTTCACACATTGTTCACCACCGATGAGATAGCGATGAAAAGCGTCTTTGACGAAAGGGCTCCGGCTCTGCGCGCCCGGTCCCCAGACGCGCGGCGCATTGGTCTCGTTATTGGTGAACAACGCCTGGCCGTCCGTGTCCGCGTAAAGGTAGCGCCGACCAAGACGGTATTCGAAGGGTAGGTTCGGCAGCGGTTCAGCCTGAGAGTCATCAGCTTCCAGGCTCTTGAATTTCTTGCCCGCTGGACCGGGGCGAATGGCCGGCTCCGGCCCGGGCTCAGGTCCCCAACTCCATCTGTTTCGAAACCAGAGTTGCGGCAGCACATGTACGGCAGCGTCTTCCGACCCGCGATTGGCGACTTCAATGCGAATGCAAATATCTTCGGGATCGGCTTTCGCATACTCGACAAACACATCGAAATAGCGATTGTCGTCGAAGACGCCCGTGTCGATCAGTTCATACTCGGGTTGTTGCTGGCCACGCCGGCGACTGTTCTCTTCGATCAACTTCGAGTAGGGAAATGCGGACTGGGGATACTTGTACAGGTACTTCATGTACGAGTGCGTCGGTGTGGAGTCAAGATAAAAATAATACTCCTTGACGTCTTCGCCGTGGTTTGCCTCACTGGGGACCAGTCCGTAAAGCCTTTCCTTCAAGATCGGATCGCGGCCGTTCCATAACGCCAGCGCAAAGGTCAGGATCTGATAGCGATCACAGATACCCGCCAGGCCATCTTCGCCCCAGCGATATGCCTTAGAGCGGGCCAGGTCGTGAGGAAAGAAATCCCATGCGGTGCCATAGGGGCTATAGTCTTCACGCACAGTTCCCCACGCACGTTCAGATACATATGGACCCCATTTCCTCCACGGCGGGACGGGTGACTTATGGATCTCTTGCAACCTTTGGTGCTCTTTAGTTTTCATCGGCAATTGAGGTTTGGAAATCAATTTACAGAACCGGGAGCGGTAGCGACCGCACTCATCTAACGACTTGATTAGCGTTTACTACAATCACTTAGGCAGACAAGCCGGCAAAGAGATCTTCTACGCAAGCTGATCTGGAGTACAGATTCAATTTCGTATCTCTGAGTGGTCTCGTTGGTTGAGTGCGGTCGCTAACGCTCCCGGTTCTGTAATGAGTGGCGCCATTTAAGCAACATCATGCGAAACAGCAAACCGAAACCATCGTCGGGATCGCGACCGCTCAACAGATCATCGATAAGATTAAGCTCAGCCGTTGGCGCCAGGTTATCCTCTGTCAAGCGCCAAGAGTTTCTCAACTCGCTGGGTATGCCGTCCGCCGGCGAACTCAGTCTCCAAAAAGAGGCGGACCATTCGCGCGGCCTGCTCAGGTTCTATGAACCTCGCGCCAAAACAGAGTACGTTGGCATCGTTATGCTCACGGGCGAGCCGCGTGGTTTCTTCGTTCCAGCAAAGGGCCGCGCGTGCGCCCGGAATCTTATTGGCTGCAATCGATACCCCGATTCCCGATCCGCAGATCAAAACCCCCCGCTCAACTTCTCCGGATGCCACGGCACGCGCCACCGCGGCGGCGAAATCCGGATAGTCAACGCTATCCAGGCTGTGGGTGCCTTTATCAACTACTTCGACACCGAGAGCCAAAAGGTCGCTCTTGGCTCTTTCTTTTGACTCGAATCCAGCGTGGTCGCTGCCGATTGCAAGCTTCTGTGGTTCCATTTTTCGAAATGCGATTCAGAGATCTCGAGCCGCCGCTTTATCAACGAGCCAGAGCCGAGAGCCCTCCATAGGTTGAATCAACTGAGCGGGTAGCTTCTGCGGGTCGCGCGCTCCGCGTAGTACATGAAACAGTGATTTGGTCTTACCCGCGCCTGTGACGAGAAAAACCACATTGGCCGCGTGATTAATAGCAGGCGGAGTCAATGTAATTCGATACGCATTCAGTTTTTCGACCCAGTTTGCCAGCACCCATGCTTCTCGTTCGCTCAAAGCGCGGGTGCCGGGAAAGAGCGACGCAGTGTGGCCATCGTCTCCCATGCCAAGCAGCACAAGGTCAAATCGCGGCCACGGTGCTCCGTCAAAAAACGTTTGCAAGTCGCTTTCGTACAGACTTGCATTCGCGACCGCGTCTCCCTCTCCGGCCATTCGATGAACGTTCTGCGACGGGATAGGTAAGAGCGAAATCATCGCTTCGTCCGCCATTCGATAGTTGCTGGTCGCGTCCGTGGGTGGAACACACCGCTCATCACCGAAGAAAATATGCACCTTGGGCCAGGCAATACGATTTCTATGCTCTTCGGTTGCCAGCAACTCGTAGGTGCGTCGCGGTGTCGACCCACCTGCCAGCACCACGCTAAACAGGCCCTGGCCGGAGATTGAGCTTAGCGCAATATCGACGAAGCAATTTGCTGCCGCGCGTGCGACTTCTTCATCGTTTTCGAGAATGCGAATGTCTGAAGCAGTTCCAGTGGCTTCCATTTGAATCTACTTGCTGACGTCGAGAGCCCCGCGTGCAGCGCCAAAGAGTGCCGTTTTGTCATCGAGAATGATGTGAACAGGAACGCTTGCAAGCAAAGAAGAGAGCCTGCCCTTGTCGCTAAACGCCCGCATAAAGGCACCGTCTTTAAGTTTTTCACAAATCTTCGGAGCAATCCCCCCGCCGACGTACAGGCCTCCGATTGACATCATCATCAAAGCGAGGTTTCCGGCCATGGCTCCGTAAACGGCAACAAACATATCTAAAGCTTTGACCGCCAGCTCAGATTTGTTCGCCAAAGCCGCGCGAGAAACGGCCGCGGTTTTATTGCCTGATTCAATTTCGTGCGCAAGCCAAACCGGCTCTTCCGCATGTTTGCGATCGCGAAGAAAACAATAGACGTTAAAAAGACCTGGTCCTGAAAGCACGCGTTCGTAACTTACATGACCTGCAAACTTTTCCGTGAGATAGCGCAAAAGTTCTATTTCAAGTGGTGTGCGCGGCGCGAAATCGCTATGACCGCCTTCGGAAGGTACGGGATGGTAGTGGCCGTCGCGACAAAAGATGCCGGCCATCCCTAGGCCGGTTCCGGCAGCAATCAGAGCACGGTTGCCGCCGTGCTTTGGATCGCCTGTATTGAGAGTCAGTAATTGCGAATAATTGAGAGCCGGTATGCCGCGTGCCGTAGCTTCCAGATCGTTGATTAGACCGACTCGATCAATTTTCAGCACCTCGGCGAGAGATTCTGCGTTCACAGTCCAGTTAAGATTGGGAGTTTTGGCGTGCCCTTGAACCACTGGAGCGGCAATCCCAAAGCAAGCGCCAGTGATTCTTAACTCAGTCTCGCCTACAAACTCCTTGAGAATGGTTTCAAGCGAATCGTAGTCCGCGCTCCGAAAAGTTCGCTGCTTGATAACAGGGCCAACTTCGCCCCCGTTCGTCTGGAAAAGAGCTACATTGGTCTTTGTGCCACCGACGTCTCCCGCAAGTATCATATATGATTAGTCTCAACTGCTGCCGTCGAATTTTCTCATGTTCCGATCATAGGTAATTATTGCCTCAACCAGTTGCGCTGCTTGGGCCACTGCTTCCTCGTAGATAGCATCGTGGCTGAGAAAAGCAAGCTCGCGGCTCAAACGGTCGGCTTCACTGCGCATTTCGTAGCCGAGCACGCGACCGACGGAATGCGCATCGCCAATTCTTGCTTCGGTTTCAAGCTTGGTCTCGCCAGCGCGCAGCGCGACCGAAAACTCCGCTGCTTCCTTTGTAGCTGAAAGCGCAAAGGACGAAATCATGCCGCTGTTCAGTGCCCCAGTTTTGTCTCGTATCAGAGAGAAAATAATCTGGCGATCGCCTGAGCTCAGTTTACACTCGACAACTCCTTCATTCACACGCACGGCGTCCCCAACAACCTTCCAGCCGAGCCGCGACGAGAACCAGCTAGCCAGCAGCAGCGCCTTGGGCGCAATCTCGTCCGGCGCATCAGTCGGAGGACGATACTGGACTGCGATGCGATCGATCTTGTCCAGCAGCGGGCGGTAATCGGGCACGTCCCAGAAGCTGGCCAGTAACGTGCGCCAGGACGTCAGCCTTCCCCAGTTCAGGTCACTCACTCGCATCGGTCGAGATGGGTCGGCGATCATTTTCGCCAGACGCAGTAAGTCGTCATATGGGTGATCGAAGGCTGCCGAATCGATGACGATGCGATCAGCCATTTGGGCCATTCGGTCAAACAGTTTATCTTCGTAGTGAGGGATATCTTTCCACCAGAGGTAAACCGGAACGTCAGGAACCAGCAGCGGAGCGACAGCCGTGGCCGCCGTTTCAACAATCGGACCACTCGCTTCGATGGTGATCTGCTCGCCGCAAATCTGCTTGCCGGTGCCGCCCAGAAGCCGGCAGCGCGTCGAAAGGTAGGCTTCGAGCCTGGGTTCCCGCGTTTCGCGGTCGGCCACGAGAATCAGCGTTCGTCCCGGATGTTGTTCATTGACCTGGTTGAGCAGATCTTCAAGACGCTCGCGATCGTCCCGCGGCGTAGTGTAGACGATTAGGTTTAGCGCGCAGGCGCGAGTCACGCCTGAACGCGTTGGATTTTCACCATCGCTGGAATTCGACCACATCGACGCCAGCTCCTTCTCGATCTGATCGACATCGATGCCCCCCGATGGCAAGCCCGAAACTAAGTTAACCTGTGTTTCTATCGGCATACTCACACCTTCGTAGCACAAACTTCAGTCTGTGATTCCGCAGCGGCTACACAGACTAGAGGAAGCTCTGATCAAGTCTTAACGGGCAATTCAACTAGCCCCGGAGGCGCGGCAGAAGGTAGCCAGGCGCAAGCGCAAAGCGCGCAGCGGCCTGGATCATTCCATCACGATCTCCGAGCCCTGAAAGGGCGACAGTGCTCCAGCGTTTCATTAGTAAAATGTGTCAACCGCAGCTCTTCTCTCGCCCTGTCAGGGCGAAGCTCTCTTATCGCGCAGTTCCAGGGGCTGCGCGCTATTGGCGCTTGCCCCTGGCTACCTTCTGTCGCACCTTCGGCGCTAGTTGAACTGCACGCCCCGACCTGATCAGAGACTCCTAAATCTGTGCTACTCCACGTTCTTACGGACGGCGCCAGCGCCTGGCGTGGCGCTCGGTCAATTCATCAGCAGCTTGCGGACCCCAGCTTCCCGCCTCGTAATTCGGAAATAAAGCTTCATCTTTCGTGGCGGCCCATTCGTCCAGAATCGGCATGACGATCTCCCAGCCCCGCTCAGTCATGTCTTTGCGGGCGTAGAGGGTGGAATCGCCAAGCATGCAGTCCAACAACAAACGCTCATAAGCTTCGGCAAGCTGGACACCGAACGACGAGCCATAACGAAAGTCCATATTCACATCGCGGATGTGAGTGATTTGACCGGGCACCTTGACGGCGAATCGCAGTGTAATTCCTTCGTCTGGTTGGATGCGGATTATTAATTGGTTAGGCGTTACCTTTTTCATAACTTCCGTGCCAAAGAGCTGATGAGGAGCGCTCAGGAACTGAATCGCGATTTCCGTCACGCGCTTTGGCAGGCGCTTGCCGGAACGAAGGTAAAACGGCACGCCCGCCCACCGCCAGTTGTCGAAGTACATCGTCAGCATGGCGGAGGTTTCCGTAGTCGAATCGGGAGCGACCCCATCTTCTTCGCGATAACCGGGAACGGGTTTGCCGCCGATTGATCCCGCTCCATACTGGCCACGCACACACTCGGTTCTCACTCGTTCGGGTGTGAATTCTCGCACCGCGGTCATCGCTTTTATCTTCTCGTCGCGCACAGCTTCCGAACCCAGGTGCGCGGGCGGTTCCATCGCGACCAGCGACAAAACCTGAAACACGTGGTTCTGGATCATGTCGCGCAGCACACCGGCCGTTTCATAGTAACCGCCGCGCCCTTCAACACCGACCGATTCCGCGTTCGTGATCTGCACGTGGTCGATATATTGGCGGTTCCACAGCGGCTCAAAAATTCCGTTTGCAAACCGGAAAGCGAGAAGGTTCTGAACCGTTTCCTTACCAAGGTAATGATCGATACGATAAATTTGCGATTCGTCGAGCTGTTCGTGAATCTGCTTATTCAGTAGCCGGGCGCTTTCGAGGTCCGTGCCGAAAGGCTTCTCGATAATGACACGCACCCAACTCCCATCCCTTGCTTTTGTGAGCCCGGCGCGCCCCAGTTGCTCAACTGCCGCGGCGTAGAATCGGGGAGCGACTGAAAGATAAAAGAGGCGGTTACCGCTAGTCCCTCGCTCGCGATCGACGCGGTCAAGCAAATCGGTTAGCTTTTTGTAATCGTCCGAGTTACCGATGTCCGCGGTAATGTAATGGAGTCCCTGCGCGAATGAGTGCCAGACCTCTTCTTCGACGTGTTTCGCCTCGGAGAATTGCGCGACAGACTCTTTCATCTTTTCGCGAAACTCGTCGTCGCCCATTTCGGTCCTCGCCAAACCGACAATCGCGAACTCGGCAGGCACGAGGCGTTCCTGGACCAGTCGGTAAAGAGCAGGGACCAGCTTTCGCTTAGTCAGATCTCCGGAGGCGCCAAAGATGACGACGATACAAGGCTCAGCGGTTTGTTCCAGCCGGATGCCCTGGCGCAGAGGATTGTCTATTGCGGCGCTCACCGTTTCTCCAGCATCTCTTCCCACTCAGTGTGTACCGGGGCCGCCCCGGGCTTATCGATTCGCTCGTAAGTATGCGAACCAAAGAAGTCCCGCTGCGCCTGCGTCAGATTGAGCGGCAGGTTGGCCGCGCGGTACATGTCGAAGTAGTTCAGGCTGCAGGCCATCGCCAACACAGGCACGCCATTCTGCATCGCCGTGGTTACCGCGAGTCGCCAGTTTGGCTGCGCTTCTTCGACCCAGGCTTTGAAGTTGGGATCGAGCAGCAGATTAGGGAGATCGTGGCGGCGCTGGTAAGCCTGCTTTATCTTGTCCAGAAACTGAGCGCGAATGATGCAGCCGCCCTTCCAGATGCGCGATACTTCGCCAAGGTTTATGTTCCAATTCCACTTTTCCGAGCCAGCGCGAATCAGGTTCATGCCTTGCGCATATGAGCAGATTTTCGAAGCGTAAAGCGCATCGTGTATAGCCTCGATCATCGCCCGCTTGTCGCCGGAGTATTGCCCTCGCGGTGGACCGCTGATTTGTTTGCTGGCCTCGAGACGCTCTTCTTTGCGGCCCGAAAGTGTCCGCGTGTCAATGGCCGCGTCGATAGTGGGGACAATAACGCCGAGATTGAGGGCCACCTCGCTGGTCCATTTTCCAGTGCCCTTCTGCCCGGCCTTGTCGAGAATAAGATCGACCAGTGGCTGGCCCGTTTCCGGGTCTTTGACGCGCAGAATGTTCGCCGTGATCTCGATCAGAAATGACTCGAGATCGCCGCGGTTCCATTCGTCAAAAATGTCCGCCATTTCCGCCGCGCCGAGGCCGAGGACATTCCGCATCATGTCGTAAGCTTCGGCGATAAGCTGCATGTCGCCATATTCGATCCCGTTATGCACCATCTTGACGAAGTGGCCGGCACCGCCGGGTCCGATGTAGGTCACGCATGGTCCATCGTCGACTTTGGCAGCAATGGCTTCCCAAATCGGGCGGATCTGCTCGTAAGCATCGCGGTCACCGCCAGGCATCAGGCTTGGGCCCCACAGCGCTCCCTTCTCTCCGCCAGACACTCCCGAGCCGATAAAGTTAATGCCCTCTGCCTTCAACGCCTTCTCTCGCCGTTCGGTATCGACGAAATAGGAATTGCCGCCGTCGATGATGATGTCACCCTGGTCCATAAACGGTTTTATTTGATCGATGGTCCAGTCAACAGGGTCGCCGGCCTTGACGAGCAGAATCGCTTTGCGGGGCCGCTCGAGTGAGCGCACAAATTCTTCGGGAGACTTAGTCGGGATCACCTTTTTGCCCCGAGCCCGCGCGACGAAGCTATCTACTTTGGCGGGGTCGCGATTGAAAACAGCAATGGGAAAGCCATTTCGCTCGATGTTCATTGCCAGATTCTCACCCATCACGGCGAGACCGATCATGCCGATCTTGGCTGTCTTTGTACTTTGTTCTGGTGTAGCCATTGTTTTTATCCTTTAGTTCAAAAGTGAAATCAGCGAACCCGTCACGATGTTACTTCGTGGTCGCGTTCCAGCGGGGCACAGCTTCCGCGATCAGATCGCCCAGACGACGCAAGCCCGCGGTTGTATCCGCTCCCAGGTCAACGCGAATCGCCCGCCGCCCCCGCGAAGCGAGCGATCGGAAATCACCCAGTGCCTGGGCCTGCTTCAGGGTGCTGAATGAATAGGGTTGATTGGGTATCGGCAGATCGGTCGTATCCGGCGCGGTCACCTGGATAAAGACTCCCGTGTCCGGGCCGCCTTTGTGTAGCTGTCCCGTCGAATGCAAAAACCTTGGCCCATAGCCGGTCGTGGTGGCGCACCGTGTCGCATCGCGCAAATGGGTGCGCATCTGCTGGATTATCGATTCGTTCTCGGGCGTCTCTTCAATGTAGTTAAGGAGCGCGATATAGTCGCCTGCACCGGCGCGCGCGAGATGCGCGCGCAACGCCTCCAGGACGGAGGAGGAAGGAAGCACTGCAAGTGTTTTGTCGTCAGCGTGAACTCTCAGTGTGCCGTCGGCGACCAACACGGGCTGTTCATGCAACTTGCCCTCGCTGGCAAACTTCTCGAGCAGCTCTTTGGTAGCATCCTTCGACTCTTGCACGTTCGGTTGGTCGAAAGGATTGATACCGAGGCGGTAGCCGGCAAACGCCGTCGCAGTCTCCCATAGGAAAAACTCTTCGCCGAGATCGTAAAGGTCGGTGAGCGTGCGGTACACGACCGGATGGCCCGCGGCTTCCAGCGCCTTTAGCTTCACGTCGGTTTGACCATCGAGTTTGCCGACCGCGATTGAGACAAATAGCCTGTCGTCACCGTAGACTGAAGGCGGCCCCAGTGTCTCACCCGCCACGGGAACGATCCCTTTACCTTCCTTGCCGGTGCTTTCGGCAATCAACTGCTCAACCCAGAGCCCCAGAGATGAAATCTTCGGATCGGCGACGATTGTGAGCTTATCGCGCCCGGCCCGAGCACACTCGCCCATGATCGCGCCCAGCCGCGCGCCAGGGTTATCGGCCGCGGGCACGACCGAAGCGCAGGAATGCACGATTCTTTCCGAACGATCCAACAGCTTCTTAATATCGAGTCCCATCAGCGCGGCTGGCACCATGCCAAAATAGGAGAGCGCCGAGTAGCGCCCGCCGATGTCCGCCGGGTTCAGAAAGATTCGTTTGAACTTATCATCCGTCGCCATCTGCTCCATCAAAGTCCCCGGATCGGTAATCGCAACGAAGCATTCGCCGGGATTCTCTTTGCGCTTACCGACCTGGTCGTACCAGTATTTGTAGAAAACCAGCGGCTCGGTCGTCGTTCCCGATTTCGACGAGATGATGAAAAGACACTTTGTGATGTCGATCTGATCCGCGATGTCGCAGAAGGCGTCCGGATCAGTCGAGTCAAGAACTAGAAGCTCGGGATAGCCTTCTTGAGGGCCGAACGTCTGACGCAGGACTTCCGGGCAGAGCGACGAGCCACCCATGCCGCAGAGCATGAGGTGCTTGAACTCGCGCACGCCGCGGATGCGATCGGCAAAAGCAACCAGATCATCTTCGACGCCGATCATCAGGTCCGGCACGGTAAGCCAGCCGAGCGCATTCTTGATGGTTTTTTGATGTGGCGCGTCTTCTTTCCAAAGGGCCGCGTCCTTGCGCCAGATACGGCGAATAACATCGCCTTTGTCGGCTTCCTTGATCGCCGTGCTGACCGCATCGTCATATTTTCCCAGCGAGGCAGTTAACCGTTGATGGATCCCGGAAACGAGCGCGTCACGCTTTGCCTCAATGGACTCGACCAGAGTATCGAAAGAACCGACGAAAGAGGCCAGCCCATCGGACTGCAGTTTCGCAGTGACTTCCTTCAGATCAATTCCCAGTGCGGCCAGTTTGGCGATCGCGTCGCGGCACTCACTTAGCCCCTGTTCAAGCGTGAGAGCCACCTTGCCGTGATCGCGGAAGGCCGTGTACGTCGCCGGCGGAACTGTATTGACCGTGTCCGGACCGATCAAGTTGTCGAGGTACATGACATCGGAATATTTTGGATTTTTGGTTCCGGTTGACGCCCAGAGCTGCCGTTGCACCTGTGCGCCTTTAGCCTTCAGAGTGGCAAACCTGTCACCATAAAAGATCTCTTTAAATCGCTGGTAAGCAAGCTTGGCGTTGGCGATCGCCGCCTTGCCGCAAAGGTTTTCGAGATCGGCTTTCTCTTCAGCTGCGCTGTGACGCGCGCGGTATTCCAGATCAGCATCGATCATCGTATCGACTCGCGAGACAAAAAAGCTAGCCACCGACGCGATGTGATCGACTGTTTTGCCTTCAGCGGCACGCCTTTCCAGTCCCTTGATAAAAGCATTGGCAACCTGTTCGTAGTTTTCAATCGAGAAGATCATCGTGACGTTAATGTTAATGCCGCGGTAGATCGCTTCTTCAATCGCCGGTAGACCTTCCTGCGCAGCCGGAATTTTGATCATCACGTTCTTGCGGCCCAGCGTATGAAAGAGGCGGTCAGCCTCTTCGATCGTGCCCTGAGTGTCATACGCCAGACGCGGGTTCACTTCAAGACTTATGTAGCCATCCACACCGTCGGTCTTATCGTAGACAGGTTTCAGGATGTCGGCTGCGCGACCAATGTCGTCGATGACCAGTGCTTCGTAGATTTCTTTTACGCTCTTGCCGGCGTTGATCAGGGACCGCATTTGCTCGTCGTAGTCCGTTGAACCGGTGATCGCTTTTTCAAAGATAGTAGGATTTGAGGTTACGCCCCGTAGATCATCTTCGTCGATCTTCATTTTCAGGTCACCGCTGGCGAGCATCGCGCGGCGTATGTTGTCGTACCAGATTGACTGGCCCAGCTTCATTACTTCAACAAGTGTGTTGCTCATAAGTTTGCTCCTTCAGGTCCGGGACCAAATAGCGGTGTGCGTCCCGATGTGCGGGGTCCCCGGCGGGGCAGCCCCGCTGGGGTGCTTATTTGACCCTCTCGATCTCCTTTTTGGCGGCTTCAACCACGGCGTCGACCGAGAAACCAAACTTTTTGGTCAGCTCCTTCAGCGGCGCGCTGGCTCCGAATGTTCTCATGCCAATAATCGCGTCGGTACTGCTGGCGTATCGCTGCCAGCCGAATCGTCCGGCCTGCTCGACC
>CAZVHN010000316.1:0-4144 GCA_964626895.1 uncultured Chloracidobacterium sp.
CGGGCACCAGCAACAAGCTCTCCAGCATCACCTCGGGCAGCACGCGACCCTATGTGCACGACCCCACCGGCGCGATCGTCAACGACGGGGTCAACGGCTTCACCTTGGATGTGCGCGGGCGGCTCATCCAGGCCGCCACTGCGCTGGGTACGGTCACCTACGGACTGAATAGCATGGGGCAACGCTACGCCAAGACGGTGCAAGGGGTCAGTACCCTGTTCCACTACGATGCCGCAGGGCAACTGATCGCCGAGACCGACCCGGCAGGGGCGTTAAAACGCGAGTACCTCTACTTGGG
Organism: uncultured Chloracidobacterium sp.; assembly: GCA_964626895.1. Classification (GTDB taxonomy): domain Bacteria; phylum Acidobacteriota; class Blastocatellia; order Pyrinomonadales; family Pyrinomonadaceae; genus PSRF01. The sequence goes on from CAZVHN010000316.1 coordinate 299, forward strand.
CGACATTCCAGTGGGGGTGATCCAATGAGCCGCCTTTGCGCATTCGCGCTTGTCTCGCTGGCGTTTCTCGTTGCCGCGCCCGCGCAGGCCCAGATCACGATCAACCCCACCGCGGATGCCTACGTCCAGGGCGCGAACAACGCCAACAAGAACTTCGGCACCGCCACGCAGCTCAAGGCCCGGACCAACGCCACCGCGGCCAAGAACTTCGACAGTTACCTCAAGTTCGACATGAGCACGGTCCCGGCCTTCTCCGCGGTGAAACTGCGGCTCTACGCCGCACTCTCCGGCAACGGCAGTGTCAGCGCCACGATCTCAGCGGTGTCCAACACCACCTGGGGTGAAACCACCATCACCTGGAACAACAAGCCTGCCGTGGGTGCGGCGCTGGCTTCGGGCACCGTCACCAACAAGACCTTCGCCTGGTACGAGCTCGATGTCACGGGCTATCTGCAGAGCGAGCGGGCGGCGGGCCGAAACGTGGTGTCCCTGGCGCTGCGCGCGCCGGCCACCTCTTCGCTCACGGTCAACGCCAATTCCCGGCAGGCCAGCACCAACAAGCCCCAGCTCGTGTTCACCTTGAATGCCGCGCCCAGCGTGAGCCTGACTTCACCCGCCGACAGCGCCGCCGGCGCGCCGATTGCGCTCACGGCAGCAGCCGCGGACAGCGACGGCACGATCACGCAGGTGGAATTCTTCCATGGGGGGACAAACCTGATTGCCACGGTGACCGCTGCCCCGTATACCTTCAACTGGACCAATGTGGCCGCCGCAAGCTACACCTTGACAGCGAAGGCCACGGACAACCTGGGCACCACCACGACATCCAGTCCGGTCAATATCATCGTCACCGCCGCGCCTGCGCTGCACTTCATCCACCCCGATCACCTGAACACCCCGAGGGTCATCACCAACCAGGCGCAGCAAGTGGTGTGGCGCTGGGACAACGACGATCCGTTCGGGGGTAACATGGCCAACGAGAATCCGGGCGGGCTGGGGAACTTCACCTGTAACCTCAGGTTCCCGGGGCAGTACTTCGACAAGGAAACCAACCTCCACTACAACTATTTCAGGGATTATGACCCTGCAATCGGACGATATATACAGAGCGATCCTATCGGCTTGGACGGTGGCATCAACACCTACTTCTATGCCGCAGCGGACCCGATTGGCTGGTTTGACATTGACGGCTTGCTAACAAGACCAGTGCCCGGGGCAGTCCGTGGGCCGGACCCTGGCGCCATACAAGGCGGTGCCTGTGGTGCACGGCGCAGAAGCAATGGTAAGACCTACGAACATACTGGTGTCGATTTGCTTGCGCCGGCGGGGGCTTCGGTGGTCGCTCCAATCTCAGGAATAATTCAGCCTTCTGGCCGAGAGGGCGTCATGATATGCGCGCAGCAGGGAACCATTTGCTGTGATGGCAATAATAGGCCGAAGTTGGTTTGCTATCGTCTCGTCCACGTAACGCCGACCGTTTCAAAAGGGCGTGTTGACGAAGGCAGCTCAGTGGCAACTGTGAATGAACTCAAGAAGCCAATTCCGCCCCACGTTCATGTTGAACGTTACGAAACGACTTGTGATGGGATGAAGCGAAAATGTCCACCGTTCAATTGAGCACTAATGGCAGATTTTATCTCGCGATCAGAGCGATCGTCGTGGTCACGTTACTGCTTGAATTGTTTTCCTCGACAGTGTCTTACGCCGGAGGGCGCAACGAGAGTTCCAAACCACGCGCAGTAATCTCCGAGCGATATGCAGCGCTGCAAAGTGGAGATATTCGTCGATATTCCATTGTGCATAAAGATGCAACTTGGATCAAAGAAAGTGAGTTCCAGGCTCAACGACAGAGCTTCTTGAAGTACAGAGTCACCCAGCAGAAGGTTATCAAATCGGCGAAACAGTCAGGCCCAGTGGAGGTTTACATTGCCGTGGATGAGTATTACAAGGGCCAGTCTGCCCCTACTAAGATGCATTTCACTGTGCGATTTGAGAAAGACCGATGGCTGATTGATGAATTCAATGCCGATGAACCACGTTCTCCGACTGAAAAAGAGGTGGAGGAAGCTGCTAAGCAAATGTTGAGACAGCAAAGATAAGGGAACCTTCACCTGCAACCTACGGCTGCCGGGGCAGTACTTCGATCGGGAGACGAACCTCCATTACAACTACTCCCGAGATTACGATCCGGCGATTGGACGGTATATACAGAGCGATCCGATCGGGCTGACAGGCGGAATAAATACTTACCTGTATGCTTATGCGGACCCAACCCGTCGAATTGACCCTTTTGGGCTTGCGCCGCCCAAGAAACCAAGTGAGGAGTTCCTTAAAGAACTCTCACACCAGTCACTTAAGCAGCAGGCAATTGCGTGGGGTGGCGCATGCATAGGTTCAATCACTTGTTCGCAGCTAAATTCTGGTGGATTCAGCAATTTTTTTATATTTGACTGGTGCAAGCCGTTCCAGTTTTTTGCAGGTACTCTTCGCGGATACGGGATTCTCGAGGAATGTACAGAGGCGTGCAGAAAAGCGCTCGAGAAGAAATGCACTTCACCACAAGCATGTTTGACGATAAATCCTGGAACCTAACAATGACAAGTCCGAGAAAACTCAATTGGCTTGGCATTTCACTCATAGTGATTTGGCTTCCTGTATTTTCCTTTCTCGTTCCGCTTCCAACAACGAGTATTGAAGCGTTGCGTTCTTATTCAGGACAATCTACTCAAACACCAACGAAGGCAGGACAGGCCGAGTCCGGCGCTTCCACTGAAGAACAGAGGACTCAGGCGCAACGTCAAGTAGACTTCGAAGGCACCAGGATTTGGGTGGAATGGTTCATGAAGCTCCTCTTTGCTGTATTGGGAATCGGATCCGCAATTGCTGCCACATTGCGACTACCTTATTGGGGTGGGTTCGTTACGTTGATGGCTGTAGCTTATCTTGGCATGTATATCGTGCAATTTCAGTATGTACAGGATGCGGCACCAGAAGCGTGGACAACTGCAGCTCAAGTAAGCTTAGAGAGTGGGCGCTTGACGCTCCTAGTCAGTTTCTTCTGGAACAATCTCATCCAGCCTGCGTACTTCTTCGCGATTGCGATTTATATGCTGTATTACCGTCCTGATGTTGCCAAACGTTGATATGCCTTTCTGGAATCAAGCACACATGGGCTCAGGCCTTGCCTTTTGCCTCTGCGGTGGTGGATTCAACTTTCAAGTGCACCACTGAAAGCGTGCTGAACGACTTCGAATGGTGTTCGGTTGCCGAGGCACTTGCGAGGCCGATTATTGAGCGCGTGAACGACGAAGACAAGCGCGTGATCGGGAGCACGGGGTCAGGGGAGCACGGGGTCACAGGGGAGCACGAGAGTTAAAGGGGCCAGGCTCGATTTAATATGCTAGCATCCCGGCATGCCCCGCCGTGCTGATGACCAATCACGTGCATCTGCTTTTAACGCCCAGGAAGGCTGAGGGCGTGCCCAAGCTCATCATCTCTCTGGGACGGCGTTACGTGCAGTATGTCAATCGCAGCTACCGGCGCACCGGCACGCTGTGGGATAGCCGCTACAAGTCCTCTTTGGTTCAGGCCGAAACCTACCTGCTCGCCTGCCAGCGCTACAAAGGTAAAAGGGGACGCACCCCTTTTCTAATCCTGATAAAGGGGACGCACTGATAAAGGGGACGCACACCTTTTCTCACTGATAAAGAGGACGCTCACCTTTTCTAATCCTGAATCCTTCGACCAGCAAAGCGATGTGCTCGGGGCCGCCGGCCAGTCGATCGAGGGCAGCCGGGTGCTGCAGGCGGCCGCCGGCGCGACCGGCGCCAAGACCGCGACCGCCGG
>CAZVHN010000317.1:0-2055 GCA_964626895.1 uncultured Chloracidobacterium sp.
CGTGCCAAACAAGCCTCGGCAGGGCCGTGAAAAAGTCTTCCGGACTAACAACCACCTCGTGATGATTAGTCTTGAATTGCCTGGCTACCAGCCGCGCATACTCGAGCTCGTTTGCTTCTCGCTCCTTGAAGGCAACTGAAAACGTCTTTATTGGTTCGTCCACCATCCGGCTCATCACTGCCGCAATGGCAGACGAATCAATGCCGCCCGAAAGAAACATTCCCAGCGGCACGTCGGCCATCAAGCGCAAGCGGACGGAGGTGCGAAACAGCTCGCTCCACTCTGCAATATAGTCCTCGTCGCGCCGTGAGCCAGCATCGCTCTTGGCGAAACTTACGTCCCAATAACGCTTGATATTGATTTCACCGTCACGCCAAGTCAGCGTGTGTCCGGGCAGCAGGCGCTTCACGCCGCTAAATAGAGTTTCCTCGCCTGAGGGTGCGTGGTTAGCAAGATAATCCGGCAACGCTGGGAAGTTAAGCTCAGGCTTGAGCGCCCCCGCTTCGAGCAACGTTTTGATCTCCGAACCGAAGTAAAGCGAACCGTCTTCAGTATGGAGATAGTAGAGCGGCTTCACCCCTAGCCGGTCTCTAGCGATGAAGAGCTCTCGCCGGCGCTGGTCCCAGAGCGCAAACGCAAACATGCCGCGCAGATGCTCGACACAATCTTGGCCATACTCCTCGTAGAGATGAAGAATCGTTTCCGTGTCGCAGTGGGTTCGATACACGTGGCCACCAACCTCCAGCATCTCGCGAAAATCAGTATGGTTGTAGATCTCGCCATTGAAGGTGATGTGCAGCGAGCTGTCTTCGTTGGTCATCGGCTGATGACCCGAAGCCACGTCGACAATGCTCAACCGGCGGTGACCCAGTCCGATTCGACCGTCGATGAAGATTCCTTTGTCGTCGGGACCGCGATGAGTGATTACATCGCGCATCCGCTCGAGCACGGTCGCATCAATGCTGCGCCGGCTGCGACTCGACAAGGCTATACCATTAATTCCGCACATCGTTACTGATTCTCAGTTCTTAGTTCCTAGATCTCAGCTTTCAGATCAGCAGGGGCCAGTATCGGTCCCGACGCCGCAAAAAGCGACTCAAGATTACTTATCGGCAGACTCAAGTCCAGAATCCCATCGTTGGTCTCAACGCGAAACTGGTCACCCCGCCGGCTGGCTACAAGATAGTCGATCCGCCGTTCTGCGTTCAGAATCTCCCGGCCCTCAAGCTCCAATCGATGGCCGCCAATCAACACCAATTCCTCCGGAAACGAGCTCGGGTCACGGGAAAACCTTACCCATGTCCAATCAAAATCCGATGTCAGGCGCGCCATCTCGACCTGCAGGTCACGCCGGATCATAACTATATCCACGCCTGTTTCGGAAATGACTTCAAAGGCGCGCCCGCCTATGGCCTCAACTTCACGCACCTCAGCGGGTGGAATCCCCCGCTCGGCCGATGGTACCAGGAAACTTACAAACTCTTCAGCGGCGGCCTCTTTCGAGAAGACACAGACCGGCCCCGGAGCCTTCTCTCCATAACAGTGCGAAACCGGGGCTTCTTCCCTGTGCCAGCGGCCAGGCCCGGCAAAGGTTGTGACCTCCAGACCGGCATGGCCTTCCCGCTGACACCTTGCCGTGGAACCGTCCAGAGTCAACGAACAGTTTGTCTCGAGGTGAAACCAGAGGTCGTAACGATGCTGCTGCTTTGAAACAACGCGATCACGAACCAGAAAGTAGTCATGTTTCAGAAATAGAACATCGCGCGTGTGTGTGATAGGGGCGGGCAGACGCTGGTAGCCATCGTGGCGGCCCGCAACATAGTCGAAGCGCTGCCGGCTGAGCCAATTAACCACTTCCGGGTGGGCTATACTCTGCCATGAAAAAGGACCGTCGGGGACCGACGAAGACTCTCCGTCTGCAGTCAATGTGTTGTGGGCCGCAGAGCTGCGAAACCAATCGCGCAGTTCTTTCGATCCTGTGTAGGTGTAGGTAGCCGGATCCACCAACACCGTTTGGCCGTTCGCTGCCACGTCAATGGCGAGCGCATCCGCGTG
>CAZVHN010000318.1:0-3413 GCA_964626895.1 uncultured Chloracidobacterium sp.
ATTGCTGTCGCCTTTGCGCTGGCCGTCACCTATCCCGCTGCGGGAAATCTCGGCGGCGGCGGCTTCATGATGATTCGAATGCGCAACGGAAAGACGGTCGCCATTGATTATCGTGAGATGGCCCCGGCCGCTGCCCACCGCAATGTCTATCTCGACAAAGACGGCAACCTGCTCAAAGGAGAAGGTTCATCAACGGTGGGCTATCGAGCTTCGGGCGTTCCGGGCACGGTTGCCGGAATGGAACTGGCCCTTAAGAGATATGGGTCAGGCAAGCTCACCTGGTCCCAACTCCTCGAACCCGCGCGCCGGCTGGCCGCCGAAGGTTTTCCCATGGGGCACATCCTGGCCCGCTCTCTGCGCGGCAACGATTATCTGGCAAAGTATCCGGAGACTCGCAGGATTTTCTTGCGCAATGGAAACTTCTACAACGACGGCGAAGTTTTTCGACAACCCGAACTTGCCGCGACGTTCGCACGATTACAAAGGTCCGGGCCCAAGGAGTTTTACCAGGGACAGACGGCAAGGCTAATCGCGGAAGACATGAAGCGGCACAACGGTCTGATCACTTTGGAAGACATGCGTGCTTACGTCGCCAAGGAACGCGAGCCGCTGCGTGGTTCGTATCGCGGTCATGAAATCCTCTCGATGCCTCCGCCTTCGTCTGGAGGCGCGGTGCTGCTGGAGATGCTTAACATTTTGGAAGGCTTCGACCTTGCGAAACATGATTGGGCGTCGTCAGACAGACATCATCTGACCGTGGAAGCCATGCGCCGCGCCTTTGCCGACCGAGCGGAGTATATGGGCGACGCGGATTTCGTGAAGGTGCCGGTGGCCGGACTGATCGACAAGGCCTATGCGGACCACCTGCGCAAATCCATTCGTCCGGACCGCGCGTCCACTAGTGAGGAGGTCGGCGCCGGTCGACCGGCCGGTTACGAGTCTGAGGAGACTACTCATTTTACAGTTGTCGATGCTCAAGGTAATGCCGTCGCGAACACCTACACTCTGAACGACGGGTTTGGTTCAGGAGTGGTCGCGAAAGGAACAGGCATCGTCTTGAACAACGAGATGGACGACTTCGCCGCAAAACCAGGAACGCCAAACCTTTATGGCTTGATTCAAGGTGAGCGAAACGCGGTCGCGCCGCGCAAACGCCCACTATCTGCGATGACCCCAACCTTTGTGCTACGGAAAGACGGCAGCTTGTGGTTTACGGTAGGCACACCGGGTGGACCAACGATCATCAATACCGTGCTGCAAGTGATCACCAACGTCATTGATTACAATATGAATATTCAGCAGGCGATCGACGCGCCCCGAATACATCATCAGTGGCTGCCTGATGAAGTTGTTTGGGAACCCTACGGCTTGTCCGGCGATACCCAGCGGGCACTGACGAATCGCCGGCATAACCTTGTCACTAGGCCTCGTTACATGGGCGACGCACAGGGAATCATGATCGAGGAGAAGACCGGCGTCAGGCTGGGCGCAACCGATCCGCGCCGCAGCGATGGCTTGGCGGTGGGGTACTAGTCGAGGATAGCGCGCGACAGTATGCACCGATCAACCAGCGCCGAAGGCGCGGCAGAAGGTAGCCAGGGGCAAGCGCGGGGCGAAGCGGAGCGCGCCGCCCCTGGATCCAGCACAAAAAACCTACGAGCCCTGAAAGGGCGACAGAGCGGGTCAATTACTAAATGCACCGCTCATCATATTCAATCGCGCCAGTCTTAGGAGTTCAAGGGTACTCTTCCTGTCGATATTGGCTTTTTCTGTCGCCCTCCCAGGGCTAGGAGGTTTGCGGTGCTGGATCCAGGGGCAGCGCGCTGCGCGCGCTTGCCCCTGGCTACCATCTGCCGCGCCTCCGGCGCTGGTTGAGCAGTGCTCTCCCACGCGCGTTCTGTTCATCGGCTCAATCCGCTACGATGCAATGCCTGGCCATGACAAGCTAATACGAGTTGACTATCATGGTTCGAAGGAAGTCCCGACTGGGACTCATGCTATTCTTCGGCCGCAGCCTAGTCACAATCGCTTTGACATCATCCCAACTCACAACCACACTGGCGGCGGAGGAGCAGAAGCTCCTGGCCTGTGTGCACTGCGGTCTGTGCCTCGAAGCCTGTCCCACCTACGTCCTCACCGGCGACGAGAACGATAGCCCACGCGGACGAATCTACCTGATGCGTGCGGTTGAGGAAAACAAACTCCCTGCGGATTCTTCTACGTTCAAACTCCATATTGATCGCTGCCTTGGCTGCAGAGCTTGCGAGCCGGTCTGCCCCGCTGGTGTTCAATACGGACAATTGTTGGAAGCCAGTCGCGCGGAATTATTTGGGGCGGACATGAAGAGAGGTTTCAGCCATCGCTGGTTGCGAATGGTGCTACGACACCTGTGGTTGCACCCGGCGCGGTTGAGGTTTGCCTTTGCTGTCGCACGGATGTTTCGGGACTCCGGCGTCGCAGGATTATTGGTGAGATCGAGGATCCCCAGATTTTTCTCTCGTCGCTTTGAATTCGCGCTCGCTCTACTCGAAAGTTCGTCACGTGTCTCGCTCGGCTCGGACACGGACGTTGACTCCTTAAAACGAAGCGCTACCGAATCGAAGTTCGACCTGCAATCTCAAGACTGCACGATGCTCTTCGCAGGTTGTGTGGGCGAGGGACTATTCTCGCGGGTTAACAGGGCCACGGCGCGCGTTCTTAACGTTAACGGATTCGAGGCGCGCTCGCCGCAGGGTCAAGTTTGTTGTGGCGCCCTTCACGCACATGCCGGAGATCTCGAAGGCGCTCGCACGCTGGCCCGCCGGAACATTGAAGCATTCGACGACTCCGAGAGTCTCCCAATCATCACCAATGCCGGTGGCTGTGGAGCAATGCTCGCGACCTACAGTCATTTGCTTGCAGACGACCCGCTGTTCAGCGAACGGGCACACAAGTTCAGCGCTCGCGTTCGCGACGTAAGCCAACAGTTGGAAAGTGTGAAATTGAAAGAGGGCGGCGGCGGGCAATTGGAGACGGCCACGTATGATGCCTCCTGTCATCTTCTTTACGGACAACACGCGGCCGAAGCGCCACTGAGACTATTGCGGGCGATCCCTGATTTGAAGCTGGTTCCGCTCGAAGGCGCGGAGAGGTGCTGCGGGGCTGCGGGAGTTTACAACTTGCTGGAACCAAACATGTCCCAGGGAGTCTTGCAGGAGAAGCTTGCCCATGTTCGCGAGACCGGAGCCGCTATTTTAGCCACGGGCAACCCCGGCTGCCAGATGCAGATTGGCGCCGGAGCGCGACTCGAGGGTATCTCACTGCGAGTCTGTCACCCGGTAGAACTGCTGGACGAATCATACCGGCGCGCGGGGCTTTACGGGACAGAATGATTGCCGATTCCCGGGGATTTCCAATTGCCGATTGCCGATTGC
>CAZVHN010000319.1:0-23823 GCA_964626895.1 uncultured Chloracidobacterium sp.
TAATTTCTGAGGCGTTCCAGGCGCTGCACCGCCTACGGCGTTTGCGCCTGGCTACCTTCTGCCGCGCCCCTGGCGCTGGTTGAGTAACCGACTCCACCTGGTTTCTATTCGAGCAGTCACACAGACTGAAGTCTGTGCTACGTGAGTGCGACTGGCAAGATCACGCCTTTCTTATTCGTGCGGCCAGGAAGGCGACAATAGCTCCAATAACCAGCATTGCCATTCCGCCGACCACCCGAGCCGCGTTCGGGAGTTCGCGCACTTCAGTCTCAGTAATGATGACTGCCGAGCTCGGCTCCAGAAAAAAGGCGCGGTAGGCAATCACGCCGCCAAGGGCGCCGATTGCGATGCCGAGGGTGATGCCGATGAGTCTCAATTTACAATTTGTGCTTTGTACTTAGAGCTTTGTACTTTGTGCTTTGTATTTTTGTGCTTTGAAGTAAACTTCGAGGGCAGGCTAAGCTCTTACAAAGAACTAAGCACAAAGAACTAAGTACAAAGCTCTAAGTTCAAAGAACAAAGCACAAAAGAACTATCTCCCTTTGAACGCCGGTTTCCGCTTTTCCAGAAACGCTTTCACACCTTCATCCTTGTCTTCAGTGGAGAAGCATAAGGCAAAGAGATCAACTTCGCGCCGCAGACCCTCATCAAGCAGCGAGCGCGAAGCAATCTTTACTGCTTCCTTGGCCAGCTTCAGGGCGATTGGGCCCTTGTCGGCGATGCGCTTCGCCATTTCCATGGTCCTGGCTTCAAGCTGATCCGCAGGAAAAACATGATTGACCAAGCCGATGGCCAACGCAGTTTTCGCGTCGATAATATCGCCGGTGAGAATCAACTCCATTGCTTTGCCTTCGCCCACCAGGCGCGTCAGGCGTTGAGTGCCTCCACCGCCGGGAATAATTCCCAGATTGATTTCGGGCTGGCCGAATGAAGCATTCTCACTTGCTACTCTGATATCACAAGCCAAAGCCAGCTCACATCCGCCCCCCAGACAATACCCATTGATCATGGCAATCACCGGTTTCGGAAAAGTATCAAACGCGGTAAATAGTGAGCGAGCGGTCATCACATCTCGTTGCGAGATGGCTGTACGACCGGCGAACTCGGCAATATCGGCTCCGGCAATGAACGCTTTATCGCCGGCGCCGGTGATGACTACAACGCCTACCGAGTCGTCGTTGCGCAGCTCTTCCAGCAACGCCGCCCCTTCTTCGCGAGTTTTGATGTTCAGCGCATTTCGTTTGTCAGGCCGGTTGATGGTGATTAGCGCGACACGCTCGCGGCGCTCAAGCAGAAGTGTCTCGTAAGATTGCGGCATCGGTTTGCTCCGGAATTGATCTACCATCCCAAGCGGGATGCCCGCTTGGGGACCCCGGTTTGATTAGAAGAACAGGAATCGTAAAGGCTGGCCGCTGAATCGTCAACGCTGGCGAAACCTCGACACCAGCAGACACCACTCAACACGAGTCGGTAACAACTCAACCCGCAGAACCATTTGCAGTAGTAATGGATTCCAGCTCTCAACCGGCAAGAGCACTCAACCCACGGAACCATTTGCGGTAGCCAATGGATCCCAGACTCACCGCGAGCAGGAGCCACTCAACTCATATTAACAATAGTCACAGCCAGCGCGTCATAGGGTCCTGTTGGTGTTGAGTGGTGGGATCCATTGGCTACCGCAAATGGTTCTGTGGGATGGGCGTGCTCGTGCTGAGTGGATCCTGCTGGTGTTGAGTTACGGGATCCATTGGCTACCGCAAATGGTTCGTGCGTTGAGTCTCCTGCTTGATCAGTAGTTCACGGGGCGCGCGATTGTCAGGACGAGGACTTCTTTGGCACCGGCGGCCATCAAAGCGACTGCACACGCCGACACCGTTGCACCCGTGGTGAAGACATCATCGACAACAAGGACGCGCTCGTCTTCGATCAAACGTGGATAGCGCACGCTGAAGGCTTCCGCGACCGTCTCTCGGCGTCCTTTGGCATCCATGCCGGCCCGATGCCTTTCGGAATGAACGGTGCGAATGAGGCTTACTTGATCAAACGGTAGCCGCACCGCGCGCGCAAGTTCGCTACCAATCACCGCGGCCTGGTTGAAACCTCTCGCCTTTTCACGATCGGGGTGAAGCGGGACTGGGATGACGCGCGTTGCTTTGTCCAATGGTGCGCGTTCTTGCGTTTTTACCAACAAGCTAACCAGACGTTGAGAGATGTACGGCTCGCGTTTGAGCGCCAGCACCGAAGCGCGGAGTGCTCCCGCATAAGCTCCACAGGCGCGGGCCGCCGTAAAGGCATCCCCATCGCAACGCCGGCAGCGAACTTGATCTCGTTTTTCCGGCACGATAGTACCCAATGATAAGGCGCCACATTTCCAACAGATGATATCCGTGGTGGTAAGTGTCCGAGTCTCGCGCCAGCACTGCGCACAAGCAACACCGAGATACCGGTTTTCAACGCTGCCACCGCAGAGCGCGCACGCTTGCGGATAAACGAGTGCGAGCAGGGCGTTATAGAAAGAGTTGACAGTGCGCGTGAGGAGCATCGACGTAGGAGCGTGAGGAACGCGGGCCAAAAACCAATGGCCTCCTAAGCTGATCTCAGGAGGCCGTCATTATGTCACCAGGCATTCAGGAGTACTAATCCTCGTCCACATCGAGCAGTCCTCGCTCGTGAAGGTCCTGACAACGAACACAGTGGCGGGCCCACGGTACAGCATTCAGCCTCTTATCGGGCAGGGCTTCGCCGCAATGTACACACTTGGCATATTTTCCCCCGTCTATTCGCTCCAGCGCCTCATCAATCAGATTCAATAATCGACGATCATTGTCAGACATGGAGACCAGTAGTTCTTTGGTATACGCATTTGCTGCCATGTCTGCCGGATCTTGAGTCGCCTCCGCATCACGCTCCCGGCTGTACAGTTCAGCCTGTTGGACCTGACCCACCAGACTCTCCCGGCGGCCAAGCAACCTGTCGCGGAAAACTCTCACTTTTCTTTTTTCCATTTTTTAAGCAATCCTCCACCGACTCGTTAAAGGATCATCCGGTTTGACCGTGATCCAACCCTCTGTTCTCATTTCTGGTAAGGTAAGCCATGAATGATCGTGTAGGCTCTGTACAACTGTTCGAGCAGAACCACTCGGGCCATTTCGTGAGTCAGCGTCAAGCGGGAAAGTGACCAGCGCTGCGTCACGTTAGTTGAAAGTTCAGGCGAAACACCATTCGGTCCGCCTATGATGAATACCACCTCTTTAGTACCGCCGTTCTCCCAGCTCCTGACCTGAGCGGCCATCTCCTCTGAACTCAACTGGATACCGTTGGGATCCAGCAAAACCGTCACTGCGCCGCTGGGCAGCCGGTCTGAGATGCACTTCGAATCCTTATCGATGCCTGCTTTTGTCCGAGGAGTCTCCTTAAGCTCAGTCACTTCCGAGCGGGCAAAGTGCGAAAGTCGCTTCAGATACTCGTCGATCAGCGCCCTCAGTCGAGCGTCTCTCGTCTTCCCTGGCCAAATGAGGCGCAAGCGCATCTTTTCAAAGCAGCGACACGGCCAACGCAGCGACACGGGGAAAGGGTGACACGGAGACCCGGCGAAAATCCTTGCACCTGTTTCCTAAGTTGTTACTTGAAAGTCGATTGTGCCCTTCACGATTCGCTACCAACTCCGTGTCGCCTTGTCTCCGTGTCTCCGTCTCCGCGTCCCCTGGTCTCCTTGTCTCCGCTTCTCCCCGTCTCCGCGTCTCCCTGTCCCTTACCTACCCGCGCCAGTCTTTCATAAAGATTCTTGCGGCTGATTCCCAGTATCCGCGCAGCCTCGGTCTTGTTACCGCGCGTAGCGGCCAGCGTTTCGGCGACGTACTCGGCTTCCACTTCAGCAAGCGATTGTGGTTTTTGTCGCCTCCGCTGCACCAGCACGGCCGCCCGAATTGCCTCCGGGAGATCCGATACCTCCACCCGGTTGCCCGTCGCGATGATCACTGCCCTCTCGATCGTATTTGCTAGCTCACGCACGTTGCCGGGAAACTCATATTCCTTTAGCAAGGCCAGCAACTCCGGGGCAACGGCGCTTACTTTCCGGCCGTGCTTGGCTGCATAGGCCTTCAAAAATGCCTGGACCAGTTTGGGCAAGTCCTGCGCCCGCTCTCGCAGGGGTGGCAACTGAATGTGAACCACGTTTAGCCGATAAAAAAGATCCTCGCGAAAGTCGCGCCGATTCACGGCCGCCGTTAGGTCCACGTTGGTCAGGGCAATCAGTCGCGCGTCCACCTTGATCGTGTTGCGTCCACCCAGCCGTTCAAACTCGCGAGTTTCAATTACGCGCAGCAGTTTTGCCTGCGAGTCCTTCGTCAAGTAAGCAATTTCGTCGAGCACGATAGTGCCTTTGTCGGCAGCTTCGAGTCGTCCCGGCTTTCCTTCGGTGGCGCTCGTAAAGGCCCCCCGCTCGTAGCCGAAAAGCTCCGCCTCGAGCAGGTCGCTAGGCAGAGTCGCACAATCGATCTTCACGAAGGCCCCTGAAGCACGACTGGAGTGCGAATGAATATGAAGCGCCAGCGCGTCCTTGCCGGCACCCGATTCACCGGTCACCAGAACATTCGCATCAGTCGCAGCGACGCGTTCGGCGAGACGCATTACCTCGCGCATCGCTTCTGACTGCGCAAATATCTCGATCACGATTCGTCTCTCAAAGAACTATTCGACTCGCCGCCGAACTCGGGTGGTAAGGCAATTCGTTTAGACTCTCGCCAGAGTCGTTCCAGGTCATAAAACTTTCGCGCCTTGTCTGAGAATACGTGAACTATGAAGTCACCATAATCAAGAAGGATCCATTCGGCGTTCTTGTAGCCCTCGACTCGCGCGGCGGCCGTGCCGGACTTCTTCAGTTCTTCAAATACCCCGTCAGAGATCGCCTGCACCTGACGTTCGTTGTTTCCGCTGGCAATCACAAAGTAGTCGGTAAAGGTGGCAATTTCTCTCAGATCAAGAACCACCAGGTCGAGAGCTTTCTTGTCATTGGCGGCCTGCAGCGCCCGCAGAATTCGCCCATCGAGTTCCTCGCTTGCTTTCGCTTTCGGTATCGTCTTGAGTTCAGAATGCGTCGTTGGATTCAGCGATCGTTCTTTGACGATGGAATTATGCTTCATTCGGTTCTCTGTATGACTCATACTTTCTAATGTAGTCCGCCACCGAGGGCGGAACCAGCCTGGTTAATTGATTCCAATCGTCTTCGCGGAGAGCGCGTCGAATCTCGGTGGCCGAATTTTCCAGCATCACCACGTCCGTAATAAATATCTTCTCACCAGCGGCTTCGTTACCGACTTTCGGGATCTGCTTAGACCCGCGCAAGTCAACAATTCGCTCGCGCACGGATGAACTGACCAGATCCAAATTGATGTCGTATCCCGGTCTCGTAACAACGATATGGTTAACGAGCGCCAGCAGCCGTTCCCATTCACGCCAAGTCGTGATCTCGGACCACGAGTCGGCGCCCATCACGAAAAACAGATCCGCGGACTCGCCAAACTCCAACTTAAAATGCGCCAGCGTATCAACTGTGTAACGCCGATCCGGTGCCTCCAGCTCGAATGTCGACACGCGGAGCCGAGGGTCTTGCTGGGTTGCCAACACCAACATCGCATAGCGATGCATCGCAGGCGCCACTGGTTGCGTCAACTTGTGGGGCGCCACCTGTGCCGGCACGAACAGCAGTTCATCAATCTCAAAGAGCTCGGAAACTCTTTTCGCGACCTCAATGTGCCCTAAATGAACTGGATCAAACGTTCCGCCATAGATAGCAATACGCTTTCTGCCGTTCATCAACTCTTCCGGGGACTACAAAGCCAACTCCACGATGTCGCGCGGCCTGGCCAATTCCTTCAGTTCACTCAGTTTGGCGGCCACGGCGTTAAGAAGCTCGCGAATGCCGCTATTAGTCACTGAAGAAACTGCAAAGAACAATTTGCCGTCACTCTCTGCTTGACGTCTAAGCGACTCCAATCGCTCTGGTTCTTCCAGGGCATCGATCTTTGCGGCCACAACGAACTGGGGCCGTTTCGCCAGTGCGGGATTGTACGCAGCCAACTCATGATTTACTGTCTGGTAGTCAGCGACTGTATCTCGGCCGGAGAGAGAAGAAACGTCAACCAGATGAAGCAGTAGAGTAGTTCTTTCGATATGCCGCAGAAAACGATCGCCCAACCCGGCTCCCTGGTGCGCCCCTTCAATCAAGCCCGGGATGTCAGCGACCACAAAAGTTCTAAAATCGCCCAGATCCACTACTCCGAGATGGGGTTCTAATGTGGTGAATGGATAGTCTGCGATCTTGGGTTTGGCGGCCGAGACGGTCGAGATGAAGGTTGACTTCCCGGCGTTAGGAAACCCTACCAAGCCTACATCGGCCAGCAGCTTTAACTCGAGCTGCAACTCGAGTTCTTCGCCCTCACTTCCCTGCTGGTGATAGCGTGGCGCACGATTGGTTGAAGTAGCAAAATGCGCATTACCAAACCCGCCACGTCCGCCGCGCGTGGCCAGCCACTTGGCACCGTCGGTTGCCAGGTCCTGCAGAAGTTGTCCACTTGTTACGTCAAAGATCTGAGTGCCCACCGGCACACGAACTTCTACATCTTCGCCGTCCCGTCCTGAGCGATTTGAGCCCTCGCCGTGCATTCCGCGTCCGGCGATATGTTCAGGGTTGTAACGCAGGTGAAGCAGAGTATTGAGGGAAGAGTCCGCAATGATCCGGACGTCGCCTCCGCGTCCGCCCTCGCCGCCTGAAGGGCCACCACGCGGCACAAACTTCTCGCGACGAAAAGCCGTAACGCCGTTACCGCCATGCCCCCCTTGTACGCGAATCTTAACGCGATCAATAAACATCTAAATCGAAAGCGACGCCTTGGGCTCAAGTATCAGTTGGCTCGGACGTCGCATGGTACTGTGCTTTCCTTTTCAAGCTCTATGCTGAAGATGCTTGCTCCGGTGGATATACACTGATGAACTTTCCGCCGCGGCCCTTGTCCTCAAATTTGACAATCCCTTCGACGAGTGCGAAGAGCGTGTCATCTTTCCCGCGCCCGACATTCCTGCCGGGTTTCCACTTGGTGCCTCGTTGCCGCGCCAGAATATTGCCGCCGAGAACTCGTTCGCCGCCGAACTTCTTCAGACCCAATCGTTGAGAATTAGAGTCGCGACCATTTCGAGATGAACCAACGCCTTTTTTGTGTGCCATTGCTAACTCCGAGTGATAAGTAATAAGTGATGAGTGATAAGCAGGACGTGGGATTTCCCTTCACTTTCTTCCTCATCACTTGTTACTCATCACTTATCACTAACGTTTACCTATCCAATCGAATCAATTCTGATCGTAGTGTAGCCTTGCCGATGTCCCTGCTTTCGCTTGTAGTGTTTGCGGCGCTTCTTCTTAAAAACGATGAACTTTGGCCCGCGGCCATGATCAACGACTGTGGCTGAGACTTTGGCGGCTCCGACCACCGGCTTATCAGAATCGGCGTCTTTACCGGTCGATAGCAACGCCTCCAGCTCAATTGATTTGCCGGCCTCTGTCCCTATCGAGGGGACGCGAATGGTGCTTCCTCGTTCCACGAAAAACTGCTTGCCGCCGGTCTTTATAATTGCGTATGACATCTCAGGTTGACCTTTCAGACGAAACTGTTCGCCCTTGGAAAAGTTGAGTATTATAGGCATCTCCCGCCCAAACAGCAACCGCCGGAAAAGCTCGGGGTCTACTGGCGGCCCCAACGCCGCTTCTGGGGTAGCCTCATCGCGCCGTGGCCACCACCTCAGTTCTTCCTGGCTCCATTTTGCGCCAGGAAGTATTCCATGAAACTGGTCGAGATATCACCCGCGCGAAACTTTGGATCGTCCATTATTTTTAGGTGCAAAGGGATCGTTGTCTTTATGCCCTCGACGACCATCGCTTCAAGCGCTCGCTTCATGCGTGCGATTGCCAGGTCTCGCGTCCGTGCGTGGACGATAACCTTGGCAATCATTGAGTCGTAAAATGGGGGCACTCGATAGCCGGCGTACACATAAGTGTCGACGCGGACGCCTGGTCCGCCTGGAAGGTTAAAAGCGGTAATGAGACCTGGCGACGGAGCGAAAGTCTCCGGGTTCTCAGCGTTGATGCGACACTCAATCGCGTGACCGACGATCATCAGATCGTCCTGCGTGTACCCCAGGGGCTCGCCCTCTGCAATCCGAATCTGATTGCGCACGATATCAGCGAGCGTCACCATTTCAGTAACCGCGTGCTCCACCTGAATACGCGTATTCATTTCCATGAAATAAAATTTGTTATCGGTATCAAGGAGAAACTCAACCGTTCCCGCGCTCGAATAGCCGAGCTTCTTACAAGCCGCGACGGCCGCATCACCCATTTGGTTACGGAGTTCAGGCGAAAGCACCGGCGAGGGAGCTTCTTCCAGCAGCTTTTGGTGTCGTCGCTGTATTGAGCACTCCCGCTCTCCCAGATGAATGCAGTCACCATGCTCATCTGCCAGTACTTGAATCTCAATATGACGTGGGCTCTCCACATAGCGCTCGATGTAGACGGTGCCGTCCTTAAACGCTGCGGCAGCCTCCGTTGACGCTGCTTCAAGTGCTCGACCCAACTCGTCTTCGGACCGAACAATACGCATACCGCGTCCACCACCACCCGCAGAAGCCTTGACTATGATCGGAAAGCCTATCTCGCGCGCAACCTTTCTGCCCTCTTCTTCAGACGTGATGGGGTCAGGACTGCCTGGCAAAATGGGTAGTCCGGCCTCTTTCATCGCTCTTCGGGCTTCAACCTTGTCACCCATCAGACGAATCACACTGGCCTGCGGGCCGATGAACTTTATGTTGCAGGCTTCGCAGATTTCGGCGAAGTAAGAAGATTCAGCAAGGAAGCCATAACCCGGATGAATCGCGTCGACATTGAAGATTTCGGCCGTACTAATCATGGCGGGGATATTGAGGTAACTTTGAGCCGACGGAGCCGGCCCGATGCAGGCGGCTTCGTCGGCAAAGCGTACGTGCAGCGAATCGCGATCAACGTCGCTATGGACCGCAACTGTGCGAATTCCCATTTCCTTGCAGGCCCAGATGATGCGACAAGCAATCTCGCCGCGATTGGCGATCAGGATCTTTTTGAATTTGCGACTTCCCGAATGCATGATTGATCCGAAGTCCAAAGTCTAACGTCCAATGTCCTTCGGTCCAGGACCGGAACGTGGACATTGGACGTTGCAGGTACTGACGGCTACCTTTTGATTCCGAAGAGCGGTTGGCCGTATTCAACCGGCTGACCGTTCTCCACGTAGATCTTTACGACTTCACCACTCGTTTCCGCCTGAATCTCATTCATCAACTTCATTGCCTCAATGATGCAAACCACCGAGTCAGGTTCAACGCGGCTGCCGATCTTCACAAACGGATCAGCATTCGGCGACGCCGTCCGGTAAAAGGTCCCCACGATGGGAGACGGAATCAGGTGCAGATCCTGATCTTCCGAGGCCGCCGTTTCGGCCCGCGCTCCGGGATGATCTGGAGTCGCTGAGGCCTTAGCACCCCTGCTGGCGGCGTTCGCTGGCAGACCTGGAGCGGCATCGGCGATCCGCGCGTCGGCAGAGCTTGTGGCCGTCTCAGAGCCCGCGAGATCACGGCGCACGTGAATCCGAAAACCTTCACGCTCGAGCTCAAACTCAGCAAAACCATTTTCCTGAATCAAGGAAATGAGCTCGCGCAATTCATCCATGTTCACGGAAGCCTCCAGGTGAGGCTGCCGACTGCGACGACGCCGACCCTGCGTTCCCGTCTCCCGAACCTCGCTCTCAAGGAGGGGTTCAGGACTCTGTTTGTATTCGCTCTCTGGCTTGCTCATCAGTTGTTCCGCGACGGCGGTATCAAACTCTTACAAAAGTGACGAGCCCCAAAAGACCCGGTTTGTGTATGCCGATGATCGATTGGGGCTTCATTGCTGACCTAGCTGCTCCAGCGGCGCGGGCTGCTCGATGTCAAACTCTTCTTTACTTCGCTTCGTCCTCGGCTGCCTGCGACTCAGGTGTTTCAACCTCCTCGGCGCTGTCGGAAACTTGGCTCCCCGCGGCTTCAACCGTTTCGTTGGCCGCTGGACTGTCTGCCTCTTCAGCAACTTTGGCCCGGCCAGACGCTTTAGCTACTTTTGCGTCACCCGATATCTTCTTCTTTGATGGTGTGTGCTTGGCTCGCTTCTTTGCATTTTCCAGAGCTTCGAGTTCACGGGGATTATCAACCAGCTCGATTATTGCGAGTTCAGCATTATCACCCTCACGCGTGCCCAGCTTTAGGATCCTGGTGTAGCCGCCCGGTCTGTCCTTGTAGCGCTCGCCAAGCTCATCGAACAAACGCTTGAGCGCCGCAACTCCCGCCGTGCGCGGCAGACGAAGCTGTCCGCGTTTTCCCGTCAACGCGGCTTGCTGCATGTTCCCGGCGTGGAAAAAGCCAGCTGCTTGACGGCGCAAGTGTACCGCCTGCGCACCTTCCAGGCTGCGCGCTCGACAAGATAGAGTTATGGCCCGCTCTACAAAGGGTCTCAATTCTTTCGCCTTGGGAAGAGTGGTGATAATGCGCTCCTCGCGCGAGTTTATTAGTGAAGTCGCAAGATTGCGCAGCATCGACATGCGATGTTCCGTGGTCCTACCAAGTTTGCGATGTGCCTTTAAGTGCCGCATGACTCCGTCCCGAGAATCCTGATTACCTGTGTGTTCTTAAAATGCTCAGCGATACTTCTTAGAACTGATGTACTTCAGTGAGTTTATTATTGCTCGTCGTCCGCTTCGAAGTCGGCGGCTTCCGCGCCATCGCGCCCGCCTGAGCCCGGAATGGGATTGCCCTGCTCGTCAAACTCCATGCCGAAATCCAAGCCCATTCCGTTCAGAATCTCCTTGATTTCATTAAGAGACTTCTTGCCAAAGTTCTTGGTGGCGAGCATCTCCCGTTCCGATCGCTGCACCAGGTCGCGGATGGTCCGAATATCGGCGTTCTTCAGACAGTTGTAAGAGCGAACTGACAACTCCAGCTCATCAACTGAGCGATCCAGCTGGTCGTTACGCGGCAATGGAGGACGCTCCATTTTTGAATAGGCGAAGTCGTCAGTGTCTTCTTCGAAGTTGATGAAGATGGACATGTGGTCCTTGATCAACTTGGCCGCCAGTCCGATCGAGTCTTCGGGTTTAACTGAGCCGTCTGTCCAGACCTCGATTGTCAGCTTGTCGAACTCGGTGTTCTGGCCCAGGCGCGCCGCTTCCACGGTGTAGTTAACCTTTTTCACCGGCGTGTGGACCGAATCAATCGGAATGTACCCGAGCGAAAGATCTTCGTCGAAGTTTCGATCGGCCGAGATGTAGCCACGTCCCCGTTTCAATCTCATTTCTACTTTCAACGAGCCGCCTTCGCTGACCGTGGCGATGTGCACACTCTCGTCGAGTATTTCCACATCTGCGTCCGCCTCGATATCCGCGGCCGTGACTTCGCCCGCCGACTCCTTGGAAATCCGCAGGGTCTTCGCCTCGTTCCCGTGTAACTTAAAAGGCACCTGCTTCAAGTTCAGTATTACGTCTGTTGCGTCTTCGACAACTCCCTTAATGGAAGAAAACTCGTGCTCGACGCCTTCGATCTTAATGGCCGTGACGGCCGCCCCCTCAATTGACGAAAGAAGGGCCCGGCGAAGGGAGTTTCCGATTGTGGTGCCAAATCCTCGCTCAAATGGCTGGGCCGAGAACCGACCGTATCGTTCCGTTAGCGTTTCAGCGTCAGCCGCCAGACGGCGGGGCATCTGAAATCCTGTCCAGAGATTAATTTGATCCATAGCCATAGCTTTTGCGTCCAGAAGTCAAAAAATGCGTTTGGCCCGCGGGTGCTGCCACCGAAGCGCCGCACCCACAGGTCTCTCTATTACTTGCTATATAGTTCGACTATAAGCTGTTCGTTTATCGAGCGATCGATATCTTCGCGCGCGGGCAGTCCGCTGATACGCACCGTCATATCGGTCCCTTCCTGGGATATCCATGACGGACGTCCGCGCCCCGCAGCCGTCTGCCAGGCGCCTTCAATGTGGGGGTTCTTGTGACTCGCCTCTTTGACGCTGATTGATTCGCCGGCTCGCACCTTGTAGGAAGGAATGTCCACCTTACGCCCATTGACCAGGATATGCCCGTGGTTCACCAACTGGCGCGCCTGCCGACGCGAGGTTGAAAAACCGGCGCGGTAAACTGCGTTATCCAGACGCCGCTCGAGCAGGAACAAGAGGTTCTCACCTGTGATCCCCTTCATGCGAGCTGCGCGCTCGAAATAGTTTCGGAATTGTCCTTCGAGGATGAAATAGATGCGCTTGACCTTCTGCTTTTCGCGCAACTGCTGGCCGTAACCAACCAACGCCTTGCCACGACGCATGGAGTTGCCGTGTTGTCCGGGCGGCTGCGTGCCGCGCTTTTCAATCGGACAAGAGGGCTTGTAGCATCGATCACCCTTAAGAAAAAGCTTTGCACCTTCGCGGCGGCACAAACGGCACACCGCATCTCTATACCTAGCCAACTGTTTTTTGCCTCCGGTCTTTAAGACGGAAAAGTTTACAGGCTGCGCTTCAGCGCTGGCCCTTCATCCTTTAGGTCAATGTCATTTCCAATTTGCAATTGCCGATTGCCAATTTGAAAACCGAATTTCAACCAGCTCCAAGCGCTAATCGAAAATCGGCAATTGGAAATCGGCAATGGTTTACACTCTGCGCCGCTTCGGCGGACGGCACCCATTATGCGGAATGGGCGTCGAGTCTTTGATCGTAATAACTCTGATGCCGGCATTCGCAATGGCCCGAATCGCCGACTCACGACCACCCCCGGGCCCCTTGACCCGAACCTCGCACTGTTGCATCCCAGCTTCGTGCGCTTTCTTGGCAGCCTCATACGCTGCCTGCTGAGCCGCAAAGGGAGTGCCCTTGCGCGAACCGCGAAAACCGCGCGCACCCGCCGAAGATTGCGCGATCAGATTACCTTCCAAATCGGTAATCGAAATCATCGTGTTATTGAACGAGGCCGCAACGTGCGCAATACCAACCGGCACATTCTTCTTTTCTTTCTTACGAAAGACCTTCTTCTTTCCGCCTGCTTTTGCCATAAAGTGATTTTAGATTTTGAATTCTTGATTTTAGATTTAGCTAATCACGTTTGGGCGCTGGAGCAAATCGCAAATCCAAAATCGCAAATGCCAACTATTTCTTTCCGGGTGCCTTCTTCTTCGCGATCGTCGCACGCCGCGGACCCTTTCGGGTGCGAGCGTTTGTGTGTGTGCGTTGCCCCCGAACCGGTAGAGCGCGGCGATGACGCAGACCGCGGTAGCAACCGATGTCCATCAACCGCTTGATGTCCATCTGCACGCGCTTCCGCAAGTCGCCCTCAATCTCTCCCTGCGCTTCCAAGATGGCACGGATCCGGCTCAACTCGTCCTCACTCAAGTCCCTGACTCGAGTGTCGAGATTCACGCCAGCCTCTTTGAGAATGGAATTTGCCCGCGGGCGGCCAATACCGTAGATGTAAGTCAGTCCGATCTCGGACCGTTTGTTAGGTGGAAGATCGACACCAGCTACACGTGCCATTACAATCTGTTCTCCAAAAATCTCCGATTCAAATCGACGGCTATCTCATCAGCCAAATCCAGAATCGGAATCGAAACTATCCCTGTCGTTGCTTATGTTTCGGGTTTACGCAGATCACCCGCACCACACCTTTGCGGTGGATAACTTTGCACTTGTCACACATCTTCTTGACCGAGGCACGCACTTTCATCTTAAACAGCCCCCGAATCTTCCCAGCATGAAGTCCTATTTATACCGGTAAGTTATTCGTCCTCTATTGAGATCGTAGGGTGAGAGTTCTACCAGAACCCGATCGCCAGGAAGAATCCGAATAAAATGCTTGCGCATCTTTCCCGAAATGTGGGCTAGCACCTGGTGCTGGCTCTCTTCCAACTCAACCCTAAACATCGCATTTGGCAAAGTCTCCAGCACCTTCGCCATGACTTCTATAGCCTCTTCCTTTGCCATATCCTCTCAGACTGGAGTTCTGGGTGTAGTGACAAACTGCGAATAGTAACACGGGATCCCTGCTTTGCCAAGCCGCGTGCCGACTATCAGTTACAGGTCATTACGACTGCCTGTTGCTGCCCCACCGGGGCGACTCTGGTGAGCACCTCCGGCCCATCTTCCGTTATGGCTATCGTATGCTCGGAATGGGCGCTCGGCTGACCGTCAAGCGTCACGACCGTCCAACCATCCGACAGGACTTTGGTTTGGTGGCAGCCCATGTTAACCATCGGTTCGACGGCAAAAACGTAGCCAGCTTTGATCTTCGGCCCCTGCCCAGGCTTCCCATAATTGGGAATCTGAGGGTCTTCATGCATCTGGCGACCAATTCCATGACCAACATAATCCCGCACCACTGAATAACCCTGGCTCTCCGCGAGTTCCTGTACCGCCCAGCCAATGTCACCCAAGTGCTTACCGGGACGGCACTGTTCAATCGCGCGCTCCAGACACTCCTCCGTAACCTGAATCAGCTTTTGCCAGTCTTCACGAACGGTTCCGACCGGCACTGTGGTCGCCGTGTCGCCCACAAAACCTTCCAGCGTCACACCGCAATCAATTGAGAAAAGATCTCCCTCTTTCAGCTTGTAGTTGGAAGGGAAACCATGTACGACCTGCTCATTGACAGAAGCGCAGATAGAAAAAGGAAAGCCATGGTATCCCTTGAACGTTGGCGAGGCCCCGGCATCCCTAATCAGCTTCTCGGCCGCGCGGTCAATTTCAATCGTGGTGATGCCCGGCGCCACCATCCCTCGAAGCTCGCGCAGAACAGACCCCACGAGTTGGCCCGCCGCTCGCATCTTCTCGATCTCTTTCTTAGACTTCCCAATAATCATGCGCGCTGGAGCGAGCCCTGGTGACCGCGTACAAATCCGTTAGCACGGATTATCCCCTCAATCTCTTTATGAATCTCTTCTTGTTTCTTTGTGCCATCTATCCGGTGTAATCGCCCGGTGCGGTCGTAGTAGTCAATCAGTGGTTTGGTCTGTTCGTTGTAAGTTTCCAGGCGAATCTTGATCTTCTCCGCAGTGTCATCCACGCGCTGGACCAGTTCAGTGTGCGGATGAAAATCACACTTCTTGTTGTTCTTGGGCGGCTTCGAATAGGTATTATAAATCTCACCGCATACCGGACAAGACAGCCGCCCCGTAGCACGCTTTTCGAGCAGTTCAAAAGGCACGTCAACTACGATGGCGACGATCCCATGGCCCTGCTCGGCGGCCAGTTTTTCAAGCATTTTCGCCTGCGCCATGGTACGAGGAAACCCATCGAGCACGTAGCCGTTCGCCGAATCTTCCTTGGCCGTTCGCTCTTCAACCACACGCATCACGAGATCGTCCGAAGCAAGTTTCCCGGAGGCTTGCACGGCTTGTATTTCCTCGGCCAAAACGTCTTGCTCCTGTGCCCTCGCCCGAAGCATGTCGCCGGTGGAGATCTGCGTAATATTCAGATGCTCTTGAAGCAAGCGCGCCTGCGTACCTTTTCCAGCACCAGGCGCACCCATCAGGACTATGATTTTCGACATAAGGAATTTTCGATCGCCGATTGCCAATTCCGATTGGCCGCTTGATCTCAGATTGCTTAGTTCATGACCCAGCAACTGAAATCTGGTATCGAAAATAGCTTCAGGCCCTGCGTCCCCGCAAACGTCCTCCTCCGCCGAGAAATCCCTCATAATTCCGCATCACCAACTGCGCCTCAATCTGGGCAACCGTATCCATGGCTACACCGACAAGAATCAGCAACGACGTGCCGCCAAAGTAAAACTGATAACCCATGCCGGTAGGAATCCACGTAAGCCCCGGCGTGCTGCTAACCCACGAGTCAAGCCAGGCGCCAATCAAAGGCAGTCGCGCCACTTTGAACCCACTCAGCATAAACTGAGGCACAAAGGCGACCAACGCCAGATAGATCGCGCCGACGACGGTCAATCTCGTCAGAATACTGTTTAGGTATTCGGCGGTTGCTCGACCCGGGCGAATACCGGGCATAAATCCGCCGTGTTTTCTGAGGTTGTCCGCTACTTCTTCTACATTGAAAACAATCGATACGTAAAAGAACGTAAAGAAGATGATCAACGAGAGAAAGATCAGTTCGTAGTAAGGGTCGCTCGCGTGGAAAGTTTGGAAGAAAGTCCAGATCTTGCCCCACACCGTGTTCGGATTGTTTGGGTCCGGCGGAAACGCCGCAAAGAGGCTCTGCGGCATAGACAGCACTGAGGACGCAAAGATTACCGGAATCACTCCGCCGATGTTGATTTTCAGAGGCATCGTCGTCTGCTGACCACCGACGAGTTGTCGACCGACGTGCCGCTTCGCATAGCTAACGGGAATTTTTCGTCTTGCGGCTTCAACGAACACGATGAACGCGATTATCAGTACCATCGCCACCACCAGAGCAATAACTGCGATGGTCTCCAGGGTGTCGCCGCCGCGTACGCGCTCGAAAACCTGCTGAACGCCGTTGGGCAACCCAATCACAATACCGGCGAAAATCAATAGCGAGATACCGTTGCCGACGCCGCGCTCGGTAATCTGTTCTCCCAGCCACATCACGAAGACCGTACCCGTGGTGAGCGTCAATACTGCGGTCAGCAGGAACCCCCACGTGGGCGCGCCAACTCCGTTGACCTGCAGCCAGTGCGCAACGAACGAGGTCTGAATGCACGCCAGACCGACCGTCAGATACCGTGTCCACTGGTTGATCTTTTGCCGGCCCGCCTCACCCTCTTCCTGTTGTAGCTTCTTCAAGGTGGGATAGACCACGGTCATTAGCTGCAAGATGATCGAAGCGGTGATGTAAGGAGTTACGCCTAAGGCGAAGACCGAAATGGTGCGGAAGTTTCCACCCGAGAAGAGGTCCAGGACCCCAAGCAACGTTCCAGCCACATCCTGCCAAACCTGATCCAGCCTCTCTCTATCGATTCCCGGGGCGCCAATGTGGGCCCCCAGACGATAGATAGCCAGGATCCCGAGCGTGAATAGAATCCGCCGGCGCAGATCTGGCACGGTGAACATGTTGCGAACGGCGGCAAGAAACTTTTCCATAGTGTCCTCTAGGAGGCGCTATCCACTGCTTTCCCTATCTCTACGGCGGCCCCGCCCGCCTTCTCAATCTTTTCGCGGGCGCTCTTCGTGAAGCGATGCGCAGAAATGCGAAGCGCCTTGGACAGTTCTCCAGTGCCTAGTACAACCACATCGTGCTTCGCCTTCTTAATGACGCCACGCTCGTGCAACAGTTCCGGGGTCACCTCTTCGTCAGCGCCGAAGTGCCGATCCAGCGCCCCAATGCTGACTTCGAGCCAGCGCTTCTTAAAGATGTTGGTGAAACCACGCTTGGGCAGCCGTCGGTGCAGCGGCATCTGGCCGCCTTCGAAGCCAATCTTGCGTGAGTAACCGGAGCGCGATTTCTGCCCCTTTTCGCCACGGCCGGCAGTCTTACCGAGACCAGATCCCGGACCTCTTCCTACACGCCTTTTTTTATGTGTCGACCCCTTAGCCGGACGAACACTGTTTAGACTGATGGCCATTATCAACTCCCCTGAGTTCCGATTTCGAGTCGGCTGGACGACAATCACGAATCGAAATCACGAATCAAATTCATTTATTCAACTATGCGCAGCAGGTATGGCACCTTCGCCACTGCTCCTCGCATTGAAGGCGAGTCAGGACGTTCAACGATCTGATTGAGCTTCGTCAGGCCGAGACTCCGCACCATCTGCTTGTGAGTTTTCGGCGCTGCTATGAAGCTGCGGTAGTACTGAATCCGAATTGTGCTTATCGGCGCCGCACTGCTCTTTTTTGTTCGCTTCTCCGCCATAACACCTCATATGTCAGAACCGGGAGCGGTAGCGACCGGGTCGGTCGTTTAGATCTCCGCCACCGCGGCCTGCCCCTCAAGTCTACATCTCTTCAATTTGCTTGCCACGCAGGCGCGCCAATTCCATCGGATCTTTCATCCGCAGCAACGCGTCGAACGTTGCGCGCACCACATTGTGCGGATTGGTGGAGCCCAGCACTTTCGTGCGCACATCGCGCACGCCCACAGCCTGCATAACGGCACGCACAGCACCGCCGGCGATAACTCCGGTACCTTGGGAAGCAGGCTTTACCATGACTCGGCCGGCGCCAAACTTGCCAATCAACTGATGCGGCAAAGTGTTGTTAATCAAAGGCACGCGAATCAGACTCTTCTTGGCAGCCTCGATCGCTTTCTTGATGGCCAGCGGCACCTCACGCGCTTTACCGGTGCCGAACCCTACATGACCCCCCTCGTCGCCAACGACCACCAGTGCGGCAAACGAGAGATTCTTACCGCCCTTGACTACCTTGGTAACCCGATTGATGGAAATCACCTGGTCCTTCAGATCTAAGCCCTGCGCCGGAATACGTTGCTTTGGTTGTCTCATTGCTGTTCTTCGTCTTTCTTACGCTTCTTTTCTGGTTTCGGAGCCGGCTTTGCTTCCTGTGCCGGGCTCTCTTCGGCCGGCGCGGTGGCCTCATTCTTATTCAACCCCGCAGCTCTCGCCGCATCAGTTAGGGCCTTGATGCGTCCATGATAAAGATAGCCGCCGCGATCAAAGACTACCTGTTCGATTCCTTTGGCAAGAGCACGTTCCGCGATAGCTTTGCCGACCCGACGCGCCGCATCGACGTTTCCGCCGCCGGCACCTCGCAAGTCCTTTTCGGTCGTCGAGGCTGAAACAATTGTCTGTCCCTGGTAGTCGTCGATCACCTGCGCGTAAATGTGATTCAGGCTCCGATAGACAGCCAGGCGCGGTCTTTCAGTACTACCTCTCAGTTTGCGGCGAATGCGCTTATGAATCGCCGCGCGAACTACTGCTCTACTCGTGTTTGCCATGTCTCCTCATTCCCGATTGCCGATCGCCGATTCGCAATGCAGTATCGGTTCTCAGCTCCATTTCCGATCGCCGAAATCCTCGACTTGACTCTTCCACTCTGGCAATTGGCAATTGGCAATTGGCAATTGGCAATCGAAAATCCAAAACTACTTCCCTGTCTTTCCAGGTTTCAGCTTGATCGCGACGCCGGCGTAACGAATGCCCTTGCCTTTGTACGCGTCGGGCTTCCGCAGCCGGTGCATCTCCGCGGCCACCTGGCCCAGCTTCTGCTTATCAATGCTCGCCAGCGTTAATGTCGTCTGATACTGCTGGATATTACCTTTGGTCGTTAGACGCTCAGCCTTGGCTTCCACACCCTCCGGCAATGGAAAGTCGATCGGGTGGGAGTAGCCAAGCGAGAATACGATTTTCTTGCGCTGCACATCCACTTTGTAGCCTACACCGACCACCTCCATCTGAGTCGTGAAGCCCTCCGTGACTCCGATAATGGCGTTGTTAGCCAACGCTCGGGCCAGGCCGTGCAGGGCCGCCAGATCATCAGAGGTGCGCTCAGCGCGTAGATCGTCGCCGTCGAGCTTGAAACTGATGCCCTGCGGAATCGGCGTCTTCAAAGTGCCTTTCGGGCCTTTGACCTCAAGCTCTCGCTGGTGAATTGTGACGGTAACGCCTTTCGGCAACGTGATCGCTTTTTTCCCAATTCGCGACATAGTGTTTTACCCATTTCCGATTGGCAATCTCAGTAAATCTGCGCCAACAACTCTCCGCCTACATTTTCGCGTCGCGCGGCTTTGCCACTCATCAGCCCCTTGGAGGTAGAAACGATGTTTACGCCATAGCCACCGAGCACCTTTGGAATCTTACCTGACCCGACGTAAACGCGCCTCCCGGGACGCGACACTCGCTCCAGATGCGTGATTGAAGAAGTGCCGCGAGCGTCATAACGCAGGAAGATGCGGATGCTCCGTTTCAGGCCATCGCCCTTCACCACAAAATTATTTATGTAGCCCTCTTCTTTTAAGATCCGGGCGATCTCAAGCTTGAGCGTGGAGGTCGGGATATCCACACGCGAGTGCTTTGCCGCGATGGCATTGCGGATCCTCGTCAACATATCGGCAATGGGATCAGTCATTACTTAACTCCAACAAACAGTGATGAGTGATAAGCAATGAGTGATGAGACAAAGCTTTGATCTTGTCACTTATCACTCATCACTTATCACTGCCTTTTACCAACTCGATTTAACGACCCCGGGAATCTGTCCCAAGAGCGCCAATTGGCGAAAACAGATACGGCACAAATTAAACTTGCGCAGATAGCCGCGTGGCCGACCACAGCGCTTACAGCGAGAGTAAGCACGCACGGCAAACTTCGGTTTGCGGTTCGCTTTCGCAATCAGTGATTTCTTTGCCATAGATTCGTTAATCGTGAATCGTTAATCGTGAATAGTAAGTCGTGAGGGCGATAGATGTGTTTATCTAATCACGATTCACGATTTACGATTCACGGTAGTTATTGCCTGAACGGCATCCCCAAACCCTTCAACAGCGCCCGCGCCTGTTCGTCGTCGCGCGCGGTAGTTACGATCGAGATGTTCATACCGCGCAATTTGTCGACCTTATTAAAATCGATCTCCGGAAAGATCAGTTGCTCGCGCACACCAATCGTGTAATTGCCGCGGCCATCGAAGGCTTTGGGTGAGACTCCGCGAAAGTCTCTCACGCGCGGTAAAGCGATCGACACCAACCGATCCAGAAACTCGTACATTCGGTCGCCGCGAAGCGTGACCATCGTACCAATGGGCATCCCCTGGCGCAGCTTGAAAGATGCAATCGATTTCTTTGCCTTGGTAATCACGGGCTTCTGGCCCACGATTGCCCGCAGCTCATCCGCTGCTGTATCAAGAATCTTGGCATTTGCTATTGCTTCGCCCATGCCCATGTTGATCACGATTTTCTCAACCCGCGGTATAGCCATCGGGTTCTTGATGCTGAACTCTTTGGCGATTGCCGGAGCAACCTCTTTCTGATATCGCTCTTTTAACCTTGCCGCCATTGTGTCTTCCTCGTAAATCGTCAATCGTGAATCGTAAATCGCGGTTTAAGTAACTTGCTGCCTATTTACGATTTACGCTATTTCTCAATTGAGTGTCCGCTGGTGGCCGCCACGCGAGTCTTCGAACCGTCAGCTTCAAGGTGATACTTTATCCGCGTAGGCTTGCCGGACTGCGGATCGATCAACTGTACGTTGGAAATATCGATGAAGGCTTCCTTTTCGATGATACCGCCACCCCGGTTGCTCTGCGGATTGGCCCGCTGATGGCGCTTGATCATGCCGGCGCCTTCAATCTTGATCTTCCCCTTCGTGGGGACCACTTCCAGGACTCGCCCACGCTTACCCTTGTCGCGGCCGGCGATGATTTCTACCTGATCGTTCTTCTTAATCTTGGAGCGCTTGATTCCCACCATCTCTCAAATCACCTCCGGCGCGAGCGAAACTATCTTCATGAAGTTTTTATCGCGCAGTTCCCGCGCCACCGGTCCGAATACGCGCGTGCCGATCGGGGTTCCATCTTCCTTTATCAAAACCGCGGCGTTCTGATCAAAACGAATATAGGTGCCGTCTTTGCGGCGCACCTCCTTGCGCGTCCGCACGATTACCGCGTCCTGCACGGTGCCCTTCTTAATAGTGCCGTCAGGCGATGCCTCTTTAACGGTCACTTTGATCCGATCACCCAGGCTGGCGATCTTTCCGGTCGATCCGCCAATGGGCATAATCATCTCTACCCGGCGAGCACCTGAATTGTCGGCAACCTCAAGCGAGGTCTGCATCTGTATCATGTCTTTACCTCATTTCGACTTGCGGATTTAACCAAATCCAAAATTCGAATTCCGAAATTCGAAATTCTACTTCGCCGCCTTTTGCACTATCTCCAGCACCCGCCACCGCTTCTTCGCGGACAAAGGACGTGTCTCCACAATGCGCACCTTGTCGCCCACGGTGGCCCCGAGTTCGTCGTGGGCCATGAACTTGGAAGTGCGGCGAACGTAACGTCGATACCTTGTGTGCAGCACCAGCCGGTCGACTCGAACCACAACCGTCTTCTGCATCTTGTCGGAAAAAACAACTCCGACTTTCTGCGAACGATGCGCGCGCTTACCCGCGGTTTTAGTTATTTCCGCCGGCGGTGAATCTGTTTTGTCTTCCTGCATCTCTTCCATTCTTTTCACCCACTAGCACAGACCGGGGGTCCGTGGTTTATTCGTTGACGGGCGACTCAAACGACCCCGTTTCCTAACCTGCCTGCGGTTGTCGTTGCCGAGCCAGTGTTTGTATACGCGCCAGGGATCTTTTCTCCTGGCGGATGCGTTTGACTGCGTCCACCTCGCCGAGCGCGAGCTTAAACTTCAAACGAAAGAGCGACTCCTTCAAGCGTGCGACCTCAGCCTGCAATTCCTCATTCGACAAGTCCCGATACTTATCCAACTCTTCGCGACGCTTCATTAAATCGCGCCTCCTTCCTGATCCGCGCGCCGCACAAACTTCGTCTTGATTGGAAGTTTCGCTTGCGCCAGACGCATAGCTTCGCGCGCTGTAGGCTCGTCGACACCCTCAATCTCATAAAGAATGCGACCCGGCTTAACCACTGCTACCCAATACTCCGGCGCCCCTTTGCCCTTGCCCATACGCGTTTCCGCCGGTTTCTTAGTCACGGGTTTATCTGGAAACATCCGGATCCAGATCTTGCCACCGCGCTTGATGTGCCGGGTCATGGCAACACGCGCGGCCTCAATCTGACGATCCGTGATCCAGGCGGGCTCCAAACACTTGAGCCCGTATTCACCAAAGCTGATCTCGCTGCCACGACTGGCGACGCCGGTCATGCGTCCGCGCATTTGCTTTCGGTGCTTAACTTTCTTCGGCATCAACATAGTTGTTTACCCGTTTCTGATTTCCGATTGCCAATCGCCGATTTAGAAATGCCAAACATTCCGAGGCCAAATCACAAATCCAAAATCAAAAATCCTTTA
Organism: uncultured Chloracidobacterium sp.; assembly: GCA_964626895.1. Lineage (GTDB taxonomy): Bacteria > Acidobacteriota > Blastocatellia > Pyrinomonadales > Pyrinomonadaceae > PSRF01. The sequence goes on from CAZVHN010000319.1 coordinate 23,000, forward strand.
TCCGTTTTCTCCACGCGGCCGTCGCCCATCAGAACCGCCCTCGCGCTCACGACGAGTTCGCGGCCGACGCTCGCGCTCACCCATGCGCGTCTCATTGATTGGATCTGAACCCGTGCCGCGCGCCATGGCCGCCTTCGGATCGAGAATTTCGCCGCGATAGATCCAAACCTTAACTCCAATTTGACCGAAGGTGGTTTTCGCTTCAGCCAAACCGTAATCGATGTCCGCACGCAGAGTATGCAGGGGAAGCTGGCCTTGCAGGTGCCACTCGCTACGCGCAATCTCAGCCCCGTTCAGCCGGCCGCTCACTTTTACCTTGATTCCCTGCGCCCCAAACCGCAGCGACTCCTCGACGGCTTTTCTCATCGCGCGCCGGAAAGCAATGCGCTTCTCCAACTGCGCGGCAATCTTTTCAGCCTGGAGCTGGGCGTTCAATTCCGGCTTGTGAATCTCCTGAATTGAAACCAGTACTTCGCGTCCGGTCTTTGCCGACAGGTCCGTCTTGAGCTTATCGATCTCCGCGCCTTTACGACCGATGATGATTCCCGGACGGGAAGTGTAGATGACGATCTTCAGACGATTGGCTGCGCGCTCGATGTCCACATGGGAAACGCCGGCCCCGGTGAAACGGTTCTTCAGATCGCGCTTAAGTCTCAGATCCTCAAGCAGGAACTCACCAAACTGCTTCTTCGCGTACCAATGCGAATGCCAGTCCTTGTTGTAGCCGAGGCGGAAACCGTATGGATGAACTTTCTGGCCCACAATATTCTCCAGTCCTAGTAGGGTTATTCTTCCTTAGCACTTGGCTTCTGCTTGGAAGCACG